>JBAPMW010000561.1:0-1875 GCA_049278815.1 Hyphomicrobiaceae bacterium | reverse complement strand
GGGCCACCCGCAGGGCTTGGCCTTGACAGCATCGAGCACGACGGCACGCTCGTCATGTCGGGGCCTCCTCACGCGGGCTGTGACATTGGTTCGGAGATTTTCCTCACCTCGAAGTTGCGGCCGTGGTGGAGGACGCTCCTGGCGATGCGCGCGAGCTTGTTGGCGAGCGCGATCGCCAGCACGTTGTGGTGCAGCCGCTTGGCGGCCGTCTCGATCCAGGGCTTGAGGCCCTGGCGCTCCCAGCTGCGGGGCCGCAGCAGCACGACGCGGGCGGCCTGCACGAACAGGGTCCGCAGGTACTTGTTGCCGCGCTTGGAGATCTTGCCGAGGATGGTGCGATCTCCGGTCGAGATCTGCTTCGGCACCAGGCCGAGCCAGGCGCTGAAGTCTCGTCCCTTCGTGAACACGTCACCGGTGCCGATCGCGGCCACCGTGGCGCTGGAGATGATCGGGCCGATGCCCGGCACCGTCATCAGGCGCTCGCAGCCGGCATCCCGGCAGGCGACGCCCTCGATCTCCAGCGAGACATCCTCGATGCGCTCATCGAGGCGGCGCCAGTCGGCGACGAGGTCCTCGATGACGTGCAGCAGGCGCGGGGAAAGGGCATCGGTGCGGGTGGCCAGGATGTCCGGCAGCGCCGTCCGCAAGCGGTTGAGACCCTTGGCGACGGCGATGCCGCGGTCGAGGAGGAAGGCGCGGATCTCGTTGGCAACCGCCGTGCGCTCGCCGACCAGGCGTGAGCGCACCCGGTGCAGCGCCTGCAGATCGAGCTGCTCGGCGGTCTTGGTGGCAACGAAGCGCATGGTCGGGCGCTGCACGGCTTCGGCGATCGCCTCCGCATCGCGGAAGTCGTTCTTGTTGCCCTTGAGATAGGCTCTGACATAGCGGGCCGGCATCAGTCTGGCGTCGTGGCCCAGCGCCTTGAGCCGCCGGCTCAGGTGGTGGGCGCCGACGCAGGCCTCCATGCCGATGAGGCAGGGCGGCAGGTTGGCAAGCCGGACTTCGAGTTGCCGGCGCGACAGCTTCACGCGCAAGATGATGGCGCCGCGCTCGTTGAGGCCGATGAGGTGGAAGGTGTTCTTGCCGATGTCGATGCCGAGGACGGCAACGGTGTCTGTGGACTGGCGAGGCATGGCGGGGCTCCTTACTGCCGCTGACCCCCGTTCGACGCGGGGTACTGCGGGGAGCACCGCCGGTCCATCCCATTAGCTGACTCGCCAGGCTTCAGAATGTTGCGCTGCAGCGCGAACCGCGTCCACCGGCACACCGGCACGCCTGAAACACACGCATCTGCACCGCATTTGGCACTTGGCCCGGCTGAACACAGAGCAACGCCTTGGGAGTCTGGTGGGCGCCCACGCGTCCTCGGGCCGATTGACGATTGACCGGCGTCAATGCTTCCCCCGCCGCGCCGTAGTGAGGTTGCCTCCAACGAGGGGGCCCTCGTCGGGTCCTGGTTGTTGAACTCGAGGAGGTCGATATGCGCTTTGATCGGATAGCGAAGTTATCTGCGGCCATGGCAGTGGCGGTGGTGGTCGCGAGCGCGGCGATGGCACAGGGGCCCACGGACAAGCGCGGCCGGGGCATGTGGAGTGACGACGGGCCGAGCTACGGCATGATGGGCTGGGGCCCGAGGTGGGGCATGTGGCGGGGCAGCGGCCCCGACTGGATGCTCGACCGCGTCGAGGGGCGCCTCGCCTTCATCAAAGCCGAACTCAAGGTCACCGAATCGCAAACCGGCGCATGGAACGAGCTCGCTGCCGCGATCCGTACTGCGGCGAAGCACCACAACGAGCGCATGCAGGCCGTGTTCTCCGGCGCCGAGGATGCCAAGACGCTGCCACAGCGGATCGAGGCCCAGGAGCAGTTCATGAT
>JBAPMW010000560.1:0-2284 GCA_049278815.1 Hyphomicrobiaceae bacterium | reverse complement strand
TGGTTAGTCCGGTGGCAATGCGGTGGCAACACTGTCAGTGAACAGATGAAGTCGCAGGTCCGCCCGGCTGACCTTTGCCGCGTAAGACGCGCCGGCGTGGCCTGTGGCGGGCGCAGCCTCACACCGGAGCCGCCTCGGCGCCGCTGCGCTACGTCTTCCGCCCGTCGCGCAGCCGCATCCCAGGCCCCATCTCAGGGGGCGGCGCCACGCCATGACCGTGCCGCAGCATGGGGACGGTCAAGGCTTATTGGCGCGTCGCCGAGCATGCTGGCCGCCGGACTACATGCCCTAGACGAGCGAGCCCGGCGACCACACCCCGCCACGGTGCGGGTAATGGCGGTGGCGGAATTCTACCGTATTGCTCACATATCTCTTATGCGTCTGGGGAGCAGGTGATATACATTTCACGCGGTTGACTGGTTGCTTCGACCCGGTTCGATCGCGCTCCCGAACGGCCAAGGCGCCGCCGTTAGCTCACCCGGTCACAAAGCACGTCAACAACCGCAGCGACCAACACTTCAGGTCGCACGGGCTTGCGCACGTGCTCGCCTTCGCTGCACGGGCCTTCCACGTAATCGTAGCCGCTGTAGATGACGAACGGGATGTTCCTCTTGTCCAATCGGTCGCAGATTCGGGAGGCGTCGCCATCTTTGAGCGCGTGGTCGAGAACGGCAGCCGACAGTTCCTGGCACTCGACTTTGCAGAGAGCCTCGCTGAGTGATCTGGCCTTGGACACAAGACGCTCCCGCTGCCTCGAGACCCTGCACAATATCCATGGCGATGACCGGCTCATCCTCCACAACGAGGATCGAGCACCCAGCAAGGGGAAGATCCACGGAGGAGGCTCCTTCTTAGCTGAGTGGGGGGATTCGGCATCAACGCTGATGGAGGGACGATGTTCCTCGTCTCATCAGGCGCTCGGCTTTACCCTGCAGCGTTCACCAGAGCCTTGGCGCTGCCTCCTCGGGTTTCTGGACAATGAGGCCTTGGTCCGACTCGCGCGACCAGGGCCTTTCCGTGTGGAGCGAGGCCGAAAACGTGGCATTGCGGGCTGCATTAACCCTAGCTCTCAACGTCTTGCTCATACATCAACAGGACCGGCACCGAGTGCCCGTTATGGGATCGGCGGTCCGGATCGGGGCTCATTGGCCAGTGAGCCTGCCGTGGTAGGGGACGTCCGGGCCGCCACCGTCCAGTTTCGGAGCCTCCCCCCATCGGCCCGGTGAATCTAAGGCCCCTGTGCGTAGATCTCGCGGGCGCGGCGTATCACCAATTCCTCGGCCTTGTCGTAGAGCTCCGTGGCGCTGTCCGGGTGCCCCGTCGCATGGGCACTGTCATAAGCATGCCCACAGGCGGTTGCCAGGACAGCAGCAGCCAGCTCGATGCGGCCCGCCAGTTTCATTGGCTGGCTCGCCTCAATTGGTGCCATGGCCTTCAGGACCGCGCGGACGTGATCGAAGTCTTCCTCGGAGAATCCGGAGACCAGCAGCTCCGGGATCTCGGTGGTCCAGCCATGGGGCTTGGGTCCGGCCTTCGCCTTGGCCTCCTCGATCATATGATACTCGGCGACAGCAGCTTCCCATTCCTCGACGTGCTCCCTGGGCCAAAGGCTGTTGTCGCCGCCGAGGTACAGCAGGCCCGTCTTCTTGTAGGCATAGGCGATCTCCGGCGGCGCGCCGCTCTCTCGTAGGGTGTCCACGATTTCGGCTTCCATCTGCACTTGGGAGATCTGCGCCGGCTCGTCGGAGTCGGGGTCAAAGAAGATCGGATCGTCTGGTCCCCAGTCGCGGCCAAACTTCTTGCGGAACGCCTCTCGCTGTTGCTCGAATGCCTCCAGGACCGGCGGCGCCAACTTGATCTTGGTCGTCTTCGCTTGCGGCTTCCTCTTCCGGCCTCGTGACTTCGGCATGGTGGCTGCTCCTTGCGGAGGAGAACTTACCGGACGATTGTGGCAAACAGTTTACGGAACGCTGGGCCCGCGAAGACCAGGCCGCCATCGCCATCACGGCGAAGCGTTACGTGGCAATGGGCGGCAGCCCGTGCTTCTCGAACAGCAGGTTGAATGCTTCGGCGATCAGCTTCTGTTGCGGCACCTTCCGGTGAGCGGCCAGCTGCTTGAGCTGGTCGAGCGCGTCTTTGTCCATCCAAGCCGTGAAGGTCTTCTTCGTGCGCCGGCTCGGCGGGATGTAGGCGCCGGGCTCGACAGTTGGCTGGGGCGGCTCCACGGAGCGGCTCCTCCCCCATGGCCTCAGCTTGTCCACCAAGGACTCGCGGTCCACGCCCC
>JBAPMW010000559.1:0-2211 GCA_049278815.1 Hyphomicrobiaceae bacterium | reverse complement strand
CAAAGGGTAGGTTCCCACGCGTTACTCACCCGTCTGCCACTCTCCATTGCTGGAGCGTTCGACTTGCATGTGTTAGGCCTGCCGCCAGCGTTCGTTCTGAGCCAGGATCAAACTCTCAAGTTGAAAGCTCGATTCTGGTTTGGCTTGGAGGTTAATCCAAGGAATCTCTGCGTAACGGGCACCTTCACACAAAACGCCTCGGCTCAAGTTGCCCTGAGCTTGGGCGCCATGGTGATGGCTTGAAACGCAGAAATCGCCAGAGTTCTTGCTTCGACCGTCCGACCGCCTTCGCGTTGCCGCTTGAGCGTCCGTCGGGTCCGCCAGGACTCCGCCGCCTGCGTTTCTCTTTCTTCTATCTACTTGTCAAAGAGCACGTCGCGCGGTCAGCAATCCGCTCGCGATCAAGCTCGGCCTGCGGCCGTTCCCATCGCACGGAGAGAACGAGACTTGGTGCCTGGATGTTCCAGCCACGGCCTCGTGTCTATCAGGAGGTGCTGCCCTCTCGCCGCTCGCCATCACATGGCGTCGCGAGATGGGGGTAAATAGTCTCGAACCCACCCCGGTGTCAACCCCGTCCCGCATTTTTTTTGCGAAACCACCGGCGGCGCCTAAGTCCGTGACACAAAAGCCTCAAATCAGCCCGCATTGGTCGCCAACTTAAGCTCCGCGGGTGGGTATCCGTGAGTCGGACGCGAGCTTGGCTATAATGGAGCGCTGCCAGGAGTGCAGGAGCCGCGGGAGGGCATCAGCGGCTCGGGGCCAACCGGGGGACGTCAAGGGGGATGGATCTTAAGCGTCATGCTCCACTGGGGCGCGTACGGCCCCGCTTTGCGACTGCAACCTTGCGCAGCCGGCCGCATGCCTATGCCGGCCGTGCCGGCGCCCTGCGGCCCGAAATCTATGCCAGCGACCATGCCGAGGGCCGGCGGACCGGGCGGTTTCGGTGGGTCTTGAGCACGTGCTTGGCCGCGGCGGTCGGGGCGCTCGCCATCCTGGTCGCGGTCGCCGGGTCCATGGATGCCCAGGACAGCAACTTTGCAAGCCTTGAGGACCGTCTCAGGCAGGCGTCGCTGGCGCTGCGCCTGCCAACCGGGCGCGCTGAGGGGCTGCGTTGGGCGGTTCCCAAAACCGACAAGATGCAGCTCCCCAAGGGCGCAGTCGTCCACAAGTCCTACATCCCCGAGCCCATCAAGCAGAAGCGCGGCCAGCGCGAGTACACCCTCAACAAGTACTACGTGCGACTGGCGGCGCGGCTCGGGCCGGTTCCTAAGGCGCAGGCGGCGGAGGTGCCGCAGTTCAACCCCTTCAAGCTCTACGCCAACGCAGCTCCGGTAGGGGCCGGAGAGGGGTCCGCGTCGCAGCAGGAGACGGCGGTCTCCACCAAGATCCTCGAGCTCAACGGCATCCTGGCCAGCGAGGACGGCCAGGAGATCGACGCGCAGGAGGTGACCGCCCTCGTTCAGCGCGCGCAAACCACGGAAACGGAGGCAGCCGCCCCCGGCGCCGACCTGCTGGCCGGCCGCGCCGATCTCCTCGCCGCTGCCCCGGCCCCCCGGACAACGCTGGTGCCGAAGACGGTGTTTGAGTCCGAGACCGGCGAGGAGACCGCCACCCGAAAGCTTCCGCCCGTCAAGGTTCAGCGCGGCGACACCTTGGCGCGCCTCCTGCCCCGCATCGGGGCTCAGTCCTGGCAGGTGGCGCCGATCAAGGAGGCGCTACGCAAGATCCTGCCCGATTCCGGCCTGGCGCCGGGCTACGAGATTCGCGCCACGGTCCTGCCGGTGCCCTCGCGCCCCATCGGCGAGCTGGTTCGGTTCAGCGTCTTCGACGATGACGGCGAGCACCGGGTAACGGTCACCCGCAGCGGCACCCGCCAATACAGGGCGAGTGCCACGCCGGTCGAGGAGCGCCTGCCGCATGTGGCGCTCACCGACGTGGACAAGGGCCAGAACAACAGCCTCTACGCGAGCTTCTACCATCTGGCCGCCAAGCACGGCATCCCGAACGACCTGATCCTGCAGGTGCTGCGCATCCACGCGCCGCTGACTGACTTCCGCCAGCGCGTGCGGGCCGGCGACGGCATCGAGCTGTTCCTCGACCTGAAGGGAGAGGACCGGGGCGTCGACGGCGACGTGGGGGACCTGCTCGCCAGCTTCATCACGGCCGGCGGCGAGACGCGCAAATACTACCGCTTCCGCAGCGCCGACGGCG
>JBAPMW010000558.1:0-12357 GCA_049278815.1 Hyphomicrobiaceae bacterium | reverse complement strand
AAGGCGCCTCCGAGCGGGCGCACCAGGCCAAGGCCGCCGCGCAGGACGCCCTTGCCACCGCCCAGGCCCAGCTCGACCAGGTCACGGCGGAGATGCAGCCCAAGATCGATCTGGCGGCCAAGCTGCGCGATGAGGCCAAGGCGGCCGCCGAGGCCAACGCGACTGCCCAGGACGAGGCGAAGGCGGCGGCGCGCAAGCTCACGCCGGTGTCGGTGTTCATCAGCCGCGCCACCCAGCGCCTCTACGTCCGGCAGTTGCGCGAGCCGCTGTTCGACACGCCGATCGCTGTCGCCGATGCCGACCGTCCGCTCGGCACCTTTATCTTCACGGCGCTCAACTTCACCGAGAAGGAGAGCGACCTGCGCTGGAGCGTCGTCTCCATGTACGGGCCGAAGGCCGGCCCCGGCACCGCCAGGAAGCGCAACTCCCGCGCCGCCCCGGTTTCGGCGGATCATGAGGGTGCGAAGGCCGCGCTCGACCGCATCGCCATCCCCAAGGAGGCCGTGGAGCGCATCTCCGAGCTGATGGCGCCGGGTGCCTCGCTGATCGTGTCCGACGAGGGCTTGAGCCGCGAGTCCGGCCCCGCCACCGAGTTCATCGTCCTCATGAGCGGCGAGCCGCAAGGCGGCATCAAGATCCGCCGCCGTCCCGGCGAGCCGTCTGCCAAGCGCTCCTACCGGCATTCCCCGTCCACCGGCTCTCCCTTCGGCGGCTGGGGCGGGTCGTCACCGTTCTTCTTCTGGTAGTCCGCACCGATAGAGGGGAACCGGCGAGGAGCCCCCTCTCCCCGCCGCTCTCGGGCCATACACGATGGCCGCCTCGCCCCAATGGTCCCGAGGGCGACGGGGAGGGCTGGGGTGAGGGGCAGCCAAAGACTGCGACCTCTCAACGGCCGACCCAACGTCAGCGCGATGCTTGAGGCCCCTCGCGGAGAGGGTTTCCCTTGAGTAGCGCCAATCATGCGGATTGTATCCCGTCATCTGGCGTTACCGAGCTGTACGTACCCTTGCCTCACCTGCTCAAACAGCACGCGCAGTTCCGCTGTTGGAGCGACGCAAAGGTTGCGATACGCTTCGAGGAAGCCCAGCCAGCCGATCCCCCTGCGCCCCCTCACTCGCGCCTTGCCGCGAGATCGCCGAGGGTGGCGGCGGCGACCGCCAGCCTCGACAGGGTCAAGGTGCCGTGGCCGACCGCCTCGCCAAGGATGCGCTCGACGCGCGCCAGCCGCTCGCCCTGCGCGGCGGACCAGGCCTCGCTGCCGCCGGTGCGGATGGCCTCGCGGGTGAAGGCGGCGTGCGCCGCGGCAAGCTGGCCCAGAGCCTTGGCGATCGCCAGGCGGTCGTAACGGTCGGGCGCGGCAATGGCGGCGCCTCTGGCGGCCAGGTCGCCGATGCCGAGGCGCTGGCCGATCTCCAGGAAGATGCGGGCCGCCCCCTGCGCGTCGGCGCCCGTCTCCCGGGCGATCTCGGCTATGGCAGGCACCTGCTCCAGCACCGTCAGACGGGCAAGGTCGTGGGCGAGGTCGCCCGGAATGCCGCTGTCGGTGAGGCGCCCGGCTGCCTGCCGCAGGCTCTCCTGGCGCGCCGGCGGCAGCACGCTCTCCAGCCCGTCCTTCAGCGCCGCGAGACCTGCCCGATGGCGGGCGATCACCGGAGCGAGATCCGCGCTCGCGGCGCCGCTGGCCAGGAGCCAGCGGGTCTGGCCGTTCAGGAGCTCGCCGGTCGCCGCGTAGAGGCTGAGCTGCACCTGGCCGCCGATCCTGCCATCCAGCGCGTCGATGCGCTGCCACAGGCGCGGCAGGTCGAACACCTCGCGCACGGCCATGAACGCGCGGGCCACCTCCGGGGTCGTGCAGCCCGTCTCCGCGGCGAGCCGCACCGCCGTGGCCGGCCCCCCGCGGTTGACCACGGTGTTGGTGAGGCCGAGCGCCACGATCTCGCGGCGCAGGCTGTGGGCGTCGATGCCGGCAGGGTAGCGCTCGCGCAGGAGCGGGGGGAAATAGCCCGTGAGCCAGCTCTGCATCTGCGGATCGTCGGGGACGCGGCTTTCGAGCAGGTCCTGCTGCAGGGCGAGCTTGGCGTAGCTGAGCAGAACGGCCAGCTCCGGCCGCGTCAGCCCGCGGCCGGCACGTCCGCGCTCCTGCAGCTCCATATCCGGGGGCAGCGCCTCCAGCGCCGGGTCGAGCAGGCCGCGCGCCTCCAGGGCGCGGATCAGCAGGGCATAGTCGGGAAGGTCGCGGGCGCTGCGGTGCTCGGCGAGGCTGAGCGCCAGGGACTGCTGGTAGTTGTTGCGCAGCGAGGCTGCGGCCACGTCGCCCGTCATGTCCGCCAGCAGCCGGTGGCGCTGGTCGCCGCCGAGCTGGCCCGCCCGCGCCGCCGGCTGCAGCGCGATCTTGATGTTGACCTCCTGGTCGGAGGTGTTCACGCCGGCCGAGTTGTCGATGAAGTCGGTGTTCACGCGCCCGCCGCGCCGGGCGAATTCGGTCCGCGCCCGCTGTGTCACCCCCAGATTGGCGCCCTCGCCGATCACCTTGGCCTTGAGCTCCGCCGCCGTGACGCGCAGCGCGTCGTTGGCGCGGTCGCCCACGTCGGCGTCGCGCTCGGAGGAGGAACGCACGTAGGTGCCGATGCCGCCGAGCCAGAGGAGGTCCGTCTCGCATTTGAGGAGCGCGCGGATCAGCTCGGCCGGCGTCAGGGTGGCGACATCGAGGCCAAGCAGCGCCTGCATCTCGGGGCTCAGCGCAATCGCCTTGGCCGAGCGCGGGAACACGCCGCCGCCCTTGGAGATCCTGGCGCGAGCGTAGTCCTGCCAGCTGGAGCGCGGCAGCTCGAACAGGCGCTGGCGCTCGGCGAAGGCGGCCGCGGCATCCGGGTCGGGATCGATGAAGATGTCACGGTGATCGAATGCCGCCACCAGCCGGATTCGCTCCGACAGCAGCATGCCGTTGCCGAACACGTCGCCCGACATGTCGCCGACGCCCACCACCCGGAAGGGCTGGCGCTGGATGTCGATATCCATCTCGCGGAAGTGGCGCTTGACGCACTCCCAGGCGCCGCGCGCAGTGATGCCCATCCTCTTGTGGTCGTAGCCCGCCGAGCCGCCCGAGGCGAACGCGTCGCCCAGCCAGAAGCCGCGCGCGAGGGACAGCCCGTTGGCGATGTCGGAGAACGTGGCGGTGCCCTTGTCGGCTGCCACCACCAGGTAGGCATCGTCGCCGTCGTCGCGCACCACGCGCGGCGGCGGCACGATTCGGCCGTCCACGATGTTGTCGGTGAGGTCGAGCAGCGCCGAGATGAACAGGCGGTAGGCGGCCACCCCCTCCTTCTGCACCTCCTCGCGGCTACCGCCAGGCGGCAGCCGCTTGGGCAGGAAGCCGCCCTTGGCGCCGGAAGGCACGATCACCGCGTTCTTGACGAGCTGCGCGCGCACCAGCCCGAGAACCTCGGTGCGGAAATCCTGCGCCCGGTCCGACCAGCGGATGCCGCCGCGCGCGATCGGCGCAAAGCGCAGGTGGATGCCTTCCACGCGGGGCGAGTAGACCCAGATCTCGCGGAACGGCCGCGGCTGCGGCGCCGCCTCCACCGCCCGGCTGTCGAATTTGAACGCCAGAGTCTCCGGCGCCTGCCCCTGCGGGCCGGTCTGGTAGAAATTGGTCCGCACCATCGCGCCGATGAGGTTCAGCATCAGCCGCAGGATGCGGTCCTCGTCCAGACTCGGCACTGCGGCGAGCGCGCCTTCGATGCGGGCGCGGATCGGCACCTCCGCCGCCTTGCGCTCGCCAACGTCGAGCCCGCGGTCCGGATCGAAGCGCAGATGGAACAGATCCAGCAGGTCGCGCGCGACGCCGGCGTGGCGGTGGAGCGTGTCGGCGATATAGCGCGGCCCGAACGGGGCGCCGAGCTGGCGCAGGTAGGCCGCGCAGGCCCTGAGCGCCACCACCGAGCGCCAGCCGGCGCTCGCCGAGACGATCAGCCGGTTGAAACTGTCGTTGTCGGCCTCGCCGCCGAAGACGGCGAGGAAGCACGCCTCCAGGCGGCCGTCGTGGATGCCGGGATCGATCGGCGCGCCGTCCACCGTCTCCAGCACCATGTCGTGCAGCGTCACGGGGCGCGGGCCCTCGCCCAGCCGCGGCTCGATTCGGTACGACCGCTCGTCGATGGCACGGAAGCCGAGGTTCTCCATTAGCGGCACGCGCTCGGACAGGCTGATCGGGCCGCCGAACCGGTAGATGGCAGCGTGCAGCCGCGCCGGCGCCTCGCCCGGCTCGCGATAGAGATCGATCGCCACCGGCATCTGCGGCCCCAGCCGCTCGATGCGGGCGATATCCTCCAGCGCGCGCTCCGCCTGAAACGTAGCGGCGTAGTCCGCAGGAAAAGCCGCGCCGTACTTGGCGAGCAGCGCTTGAGCTTCCGCGCCGCTGGCGGCGATCGCCCCCTCAAGCCGGTCGTCCCAGGTACGGACGATCTCGGCGATGCGGGCTTCCAGGTTGGCCGTGTCGACCTGTGGCGCGGCGCCCTCGCCGCGGTCGATGACAAAATGCACGCGCACCAGCGGCGCATCCGTGAAGTAGGGGTAGAAGGCAGCGAGGCGGCCCTTGTAGGCCGTCTCCAGCAGGGCGCTCATGCGCTCGCGCGCCTGCGAGTTGTAGCGGTCGCGCGGCACATAGACGAGGGCGGTGACGAACCGGTCGAGGCGATCGACGCGGGCGAAAACCCGCACCCGCGGCCGGAACTCAAGGTCGAGGATGCCCTCGCTCCACTGCCGCAGGTCATCCACGCCGATCTGGAACAGCTCGTCGCGCGGGAACGTCTCCAGCACGTTGACGAGCGCCTTGGCGTCGTGGCTGCCGGTCGGATGGCCGCTCTCCTTGAGCACCGTGTCGACCTTGTGGCGCAGCACAGGGATATCGCGCGCCGACCGCGTGTAGGCCTGCGAGGTGAGCAGCCCGACGACCAGGGTTTCCCCCGCGATAGTGCCGTCGGGGCGGTAGGACCTGATGCCGACGTAGTGCATGTCCACGCGCCGGTGGATGCGGCTGCGCAGGCTGGCCTTGCCGATGGCAAAGGGCTGCGCCGGCGCCCCGCGCCGCCGGGCGTGCGGCCTTGCACCGGCCTGCCCCGCACCGCGATGCAGCGCGTGCACGGCGGGGTCGCGCAAGACCCCGAGCCCGCTCGCCTCGACAGGGACGAGCTCGCCCTCCTCGTCCTTGCCCACAAGGCGGTACTCGCGGGCGCCGAGGAAGGTGAAGTTGCCTGCCGCCAGCCACTGCAGGAATGCCACCGCCTCGCCCAGATCCGCCGGCGGCAGCTTCGGCGGCGTCTTCCGAAGCCGGTGCGCGGCCGTTTTGACCATCTCCAGCATGGGTTGCCAGTCGGCCACGGCCACCCGCACCTCGTCGAGGATGGCAGACAGCGCGCCGATCAGGTCGGCCTCGGCGCCTTCCGGGAGGCCGGCGGCAAGGTAGATGGCGATGTAGCTCTCCTGCCGCCCGTCGCTCCAGCTCCGGTCGCCCGGCACCAGCGCCGCCTGCAGGCGCCCGGCCTCGTCGCGCCGCGTCTTGAAGATCGGATGCAGCACCTGGCGCACGGCCAAGCCGCGCGCCTGCAACTCGCCCAGCACCGAATCCACCAGGAAGGGCATGTCGTCGTTGAGGATCTCCACCACCGCCAGCGCGTTGCCGGCCCCGTCCGCCGGCGTGCGGCGGACGCGCACCTTGTGGCCAAGCATTGGCTTCTCGGCGATAAAGGCAAACGCCACCTCGGCGTTGCCGGCGAGCCACAGAGGCATAGCCGTGCCAAGGCCGTCCGGCACCGTATCGCCGTAGAGCAGCGCTGCAAACTGCGCCGCCCGCGATTCGGGGCCGATAAGGCGCAGGGCCTCTTCGATGGCGCCGCGGTCCTCACGGCCGCTGCGGTGCTCGGGTTTGGTGGCAAGGGTCATGCGGCATTCCTCAAACGCCCGTACGCCAGTAGACGGGTGTGCGGCGATTGACAACGGGGGCGAACGGCCGTTGTAGTCTCTCAGCGCGGTTAAGAGATCGGTACTGCTCGGCGTTGCGTGGCGGGCATGGCAGCGGGCCTCGGATTTTATGCACCACCGTCGGATATCATGACGAAGCAGAGCACGCTTACGGCGCTCGATCTCGGCCGCGAGGACCGTCTGGGCGCCGAGAATCGTGCGTATTTTCGCAAGTGCGAGGAGAAGCTGGGCTTTGTGCCCAATGTCTTGCGCGCTTACGCCTTCAACAACGCCAAGCTCGAGGCGTTCATCATGATGGCCGACGACCTGATGTTGGGGGAGAGCGCCCTGTCCAAGACCGAGCGCGAGATGATCGCCGTGGCGGTAAGCGCCGTTAACCACTGCCACTATTGCCTGACCTCCCACGGCGCGGTGCTGCGGCAGCGGTCCGGCGATCCCGAGTTCGGCGAGATAATTGCTCAGAACTACCGGGCTGCCGACGACCTGGGGCCGCGCCATGAGGCGATGTTGGATTTCTGCGTCAAGCTGACCGAGGCGCCCGACAAGATCCGCGAGGCCGACCGCGAGGGCTTGCGGCATGCAGGCTTCTCGGACCGCGACATTTGGGATATCGCCGCTGTGGCCGGTTTCTACAACATGACCAACCGCTTGGCCGCGGCTGTCGACATGAAGCCGAACCGGGAATACCACCACATGGCTCGAAAGCATCCCGCGGAGCGGCCGGTTGCCGCACCGGGGTCTGTACTGCCATCCGCGCCGGCACGTTCCCAGGGCCGGCACCGCTCCAAGCGCGGGGCCTAGGTTTCAGCGCCAGCGGCGGCTTGGAGCCTTGAAAGCGCCACCTGGAGGCTGTCACATTTGACCGCCACATCCACCTAATGCCGAGGATCCTGATGGACGGACCGGTGCGGGCAATGCGCAATTCGATTGCCGTCATGAACACCAAGGGCGGGGTCGGCAAGTCGACGCTCGTGCTGGCCCTGGCGGAGACGCTGTCGGCGCATTACCGCAAGAACGTGCTGATCATCGACTCCGACTCCCAGGCCAGCATCAGCTCCATGCTGCTGACGGCCGCCAGCCTGCACCGGCTGCAATCGGAAGGCCTCACCGTGGTCGACCTGCTGGTCGCCAGCGTCCTCAACCACCAGCCGGTGGAATGGCCCCGCTTCGTCGTCGGCGGCGTGTCGGACGTGGACGAGGCGCGCACCGTCTATCTGATCCCGAGCGATATGCAGCTCACCCTGTTTGAGCGCGAGGTGTCGAAGGAGACCCTGCATGCGCGCCTGCGCGCCACCATCGGCACGCTGCTCGCCAACGTGCGCGGGGTGTTCGACGTGATCTTTATCGACTGCCCGCCGGGGCTCTCGATCCTGACCGAGTCGTGGCTCAGGGAGGCGGATTTCCATTTCTCCCCCACCAAGCCCGACTACGTGTCCACCTGCGGCCTGGAGGTGTTCCGCCGCTTCAGGGGCCTCAACCCCGAGATGGGCTTCGCCGAGAACCTCGGCGTGTGCATCAACATGAAGGAAGGTCACTCCTCGGTGGATGCGGATTATCACCGCTGGCTCACCAGCAACCCCGAGAACCGCTGCTTCACGCAGACCATCCCGCGCTCCAGCGCCCTCCAGCACGCCGCCCGCCTGAGCACGGTGGAGCGGTCTTATGTGGCGAAGTATCCAGGGGATTCCGGCACGGCCATCAAGGCCATCTCCGAGGAGCTCCTGGCCCGACTTGCAGCAGCCAACGCGCCGGGAGCGGCGCCCCCAGCGTCCGCTCGCGAGGCCCCGACTACGGCCGAGCCGTCGGTCACCTCGTGAGGATTGTGACGCGGGCTGCGGTATCGGAGCTGCGGTCTGCCGCGCAAGGCCGGCGCTGAGACCTCGCCAAGCGCCGTATGCCGGCCGTACGCGGGGTCGTGCTTGAATCCCCCGTCGGGGAATGCCATCCACTGCGGGATGGCAAGCCTTAGTGCATCCGTGATGGCGATGTCGAGGACGGGTGGCAAACGCGCTGCGGCGGCTCTTGCGGGGGCTGCGCAGGCGCGCGAGCTGATCGGCCTGCTTGCCTTCGTCCTCGTCTATGTGGCCCTCGAGTGGGTCAGCTACAGCCACGAGCACCTGGGCGTGCCGGTGACGCCGTGGAACCCCGGAGTCGGCGTTGCCTTCGGCCTGATCGTGCTCAAGGGTGCCACCTACGGCCTCGCCCTGTTCGCAGGCGTGGTGATTGCCGAGGTGCTGGTGCTGGAAACCCAGCTCGCCTGGCCGGCCGTTCTGGTCGTCGCCGCGGTGGTTGCCGCCACCTACACCATCGCCGCCGCCGTCGCCCGGCGCCAGCTCCACCTCTACGCTATGGACGACGTGCGCGACGTGCTGGTGCTGCTGTCGACGGGCACCTTGGGAGCTGCGGTCGTGGCGCTGCTGTTCAGCGGCCAGCTGCTGATCGACCAGGAGGTCGGCAACGACGATCTGACCAAGTCGGTGCTGCCCCTGTTCGTCGGCGATATGATCGGCATCGCCGTGATGACGCCGCTGCTCTTGCGTCTGTCGCACCTGTGGCAGCAGCGGGCGGTGTGGAAGGAGTGGTTGCGGAGCCCCCCCTTTGCGGTCCTCGCCGAGATCGCCCTGTTCGTGCTGGTCACCGGGTTTGCGCTGTGGATGATCGTCGGCAGCGGCCGGCCCAACGACTACAAGTACTTCTCGCTGCTGTTCCTCCCCGTGGTCGTGGTGGCGGTGCGGCACGGCTTCGACGGCGCCTGCCTGGCCCTGGCCAGCACCCAGCTGGGGCTCGTCGCCCTGCTCAGGGCCTACGGCTATGACGCCGCCGGCTTCACCGAGTTCCAGATCGTCATGCTGGTTCTGACCATGACGGGCCTTCTGGTCGGCGGCGTGGTGAGCGAGCGCGAGCGCGCCGACCTGGCGGCAAGGCGCGCCGAGACCCGCCTGCGCGAGGCGAAGCTGGAGGCGGCGCGGGCGGCCCGCTTCAACATGGTGAGCGGCATGGCGTCCGCCCTGGCGCACGAGATCAGCCAGCCGATGACGGCGGCACGCGCGCTGGCGCGCTCGGCGCAGCAGCTCATCGATGGCGGAGCCGACGATATCGACCGCGCCAAGAGCAACCTCGCCGGCCTGGTGGCCCAGATCGACCACGCCGCCGACGTGATACGACGCATGCGCGAGTTCCTCCGCCTCGGCCAGCCGCATGTCAGCACCCTGCAGATGGCCACGGTGCTGGAGGACGCGTTGGTCCTCGCGCGTCCGGAGGCCGCCGCCCATGACTCCCGCATCGACCTCGAGATCGATCCAGCGCTGCCGACCGTGTTCGGTGACCGCATCCAGCTGCAGCAGGTTGTGCTGAATCTGGTGCGCAACGCCATCGACGCCATCGTCGAGGCGGGTGTGCAGCAGGGGCGTATCACCGTGCGTGCCTTCCCGGGCGAGGCTGGCAGGACGGTGGAGGTGAGCGTGGCCGACAATGGCACGGGCATCGCCTCCGACCGCGACCTGTTCGCGCCGCTGTCGTCGTCCAAGAAGGACGGCTTGGGGCTCGGCCTGTCGATCTGCGCCAACATCGTGCACGCCCACGGCGGGCGAATCTGGCTACAATCGGGGGCGAGCGGTGCCACCGAGTTCCGCTTCTCCCTGCCGCTTCAGCCGGAGACCTGAGCCCTGACCGCCGCCCAGCCCGTCGTGTACGTGATCGACGACCAGGACGCCGTGCGCAACGCCCTGGCCGAGATGCTGCGGGTGTTCGGCTACAGCGTGCGCACCCATGAGTCGGCCGACGCCTTCCTCGCCGCCCTGACGGGAGAGGAGACCGGCTGTATCGTCGCCGACGTGCGCATGCCGGGCACCGACGGCATCGAGCTGGTGCGCGAGCTTTCCCGCCGCGACAGCACGCTGCCGGTGGTGCTGATCTCCGGTCATGCCGACGTGCCGATGGCGGTGGCCGCCATCAAGGCCGGCGCGCAGGACTTCATCGAGAAGCCCGTGGACGATGTGCAGCTGCTGGCAGCGATCAACCGCAGCCTGGCGCGCGCCTTCGCGCGGCAGCAGTCGCTGGGCGAGCTGCAGCACCAGTTCGAGCGGCTGACTGCCCGCGAGGTGGAGGTGATGGACCTCGTTGTTCAGGGCTATACCAGCCAGGCCATTGCCGCCAAGCTTGAGATCAGCACGCGCACGGTCGAGAGCTACCGCGTCCAGATCATGGACAAGATGAAGGCCCCCAGCGTGGCCGTGCTCGTGCGCCTTGCCATCCGCCTGGGTCGCCTCACTCCGTAGGCAGACCCGTAGATCTACGGCGCTATCCTTACGAATACCCGCCTCCGCTCCGCCCACTATGTGTTTCTGGGCCCCTTCTGCACGCGCTGAGGGGCACGAAACATCGCGGAGGAAATGGGAGATGGCAGTATATCGCACGCCCGTCGGCGGTGCCGTCCGGCACGTTGCGGCGCACTCGGTGCCGGTCACGGTCGGCTGGACCGGGGCGGGCTTGGCGTTCGGTGCGACGGTTCTCCTTCTCTCCCTGCTTCTGCCTCCATCCCTGGCGCTCCTGACAACCGGCTGCGCGCTTGCCACCGCCGGCTTTGCCACGGCGGCAGCCCTGTTCCTGAGCGGACGCCGTTTGGGCCGCGACGGCACGGCGGGATGGGACTTGGCGTCAGCCTTGGTGTTCCTCGGGTTCGCGGCGGTCCTGCTCGCTGACTTGAGCGAGGCACTGACGGCCCTGGCCGAGCTCAAGGCCCGCTGACCCGTGGCGTCGAAAACAGTGTCCAACCCCGCCGCCTGGGAGCACGCGTAGGATCTCATGGAAGCCTTGCAGCCGGAGCTGATTGCTCTCCTCCAGATCATCGTCATCGACGTGGTGCTGGCGGGCGACAACGCCATCGTTGTCGGCATGGCGGCCTCGCGCGTCGCACCGGAGATGCGCGCCAAGGTCATCTTCTGGGGCATCGCCGGTGCGGTGGTGCTGCGCATCGCCTTCGCCGCCGTCACAGTGCAACTCCTGGCCATCGTCGGCCTCACCCTGGCGGGGGGCATTCTGCTGCTGTGGGTGTGCTGGAAGATGTACCGCGAGTTGCGGCACGTGCCGCACGCGGCGTCTGTAGGCGCCGCGGTCGCCGGGAGCGACTCGGTTGAGAGCGGCAAGCCGGTGAGCTTCTGGAGCGCCATTGTCCAGATCATCGTCGCCGACGTCTCCATGTCGCTCGACAACGTGCTGGCCGTGGCCGGCGCTGCCAAGGGTCACACGACCGTTCTCGTCATCGGTCTCGCCATCGCGGTGGTGCTGATGGCGGTGGCGGCGAGCTTCATCGCCAGGGTGCTGGTGCGCTTTCCGTGGGTCACGTGGCTCGGCCTCTTCATCGTGCTCTACGTGGCGGTGGATATGATGTGGCGCGGCTCGCTGGAGGTGGTCTGCGTCTATGTGCCCGAGGCTATATGCCAGCAGGGGCTGATCCCCTCCATGGGCGCGCTGCTGGCGTCCCTGGGCCACTGAAGGTACGGCCGAGGAGTCGCCATGGCTCCGACCATCGTTGCAAAACGTTGTCCGGCCCAGACTGCCCTCTGGGCCCGACAACGTGGCTGCAAAGATGCAGCTCCGGGGCCCCCTTGTGGGGAGGGGCTAGGGGTGGGGGGACTCCCTACCTTCGATGTTCTGCAATCCCCCCCACCCTGTCCCTCCCCCGCAAGGGGGGAGGGGACGCTACGGCGCGCTCCGTTTCGTCCTCGAGGGTCGGCGAGCCGGTGAGCGGCTGACACCTCCCTATGGGCGCCATCCCAAGATTGTCGTGCTTCACATAAGGATTTCTTTATGTCCTTATTGCCTCTCCGGCGCATGGCCGCTATAGAGGGCGCCGAAGCTTGCCCGTGCTTTGCGCCGTGGAGGCCGGCCGGTCTCGTTCCGCCGTCTCGCACCGCCAGCGCGCCTCCACGGGCCCTGACACCATCAGCAGCGGGGCTCAGGCCCCTCGGGGACACAGCATGACAGGTCGCAACGACTACGTGGTCAAGGACATCGGGCTCGCCGATTGGGGCCGCAAGGAGCTCGCCATCGCCGAGACCGAGATGCCGGGGCTGATGGCGATCCGCCAGGAGTACGGCCCCCGGCAGCCGCTGAAGGGCGCCCGCGTGGCCGGATCCCTGCACATGACGATCCAGACCGCCGTGCTGATCGAGACGCTGCGGGCGCTCGGTGCCGACGTGCGCTGGGCCTCCTGCAACATCTACTCGACCCAGGCCCTCGCTGCCGCAGCCGTCGCCGCCGGCGGCACGCCGGTGTTCGCCGTCAAGGGCGAGAGCCTCAAGGACTACTGGGACTACACCTATCGGATCTTCGAGTGGGGCGATGGCGGCACCCCCAACATGATCCTCGACGACGGCG
>JBAPMW010000557.1:0-5273 GCA_049278815.1 Hyphomicrobiaceae bacterium | reverse complement strand
ACACCGTGCCGCCCCCGGCCTGCTGGAAGCGCCCTTCGGCGCGCGACTGCGCGCCGGTGAAGGCGCCCTTCTCGTGGCCGAACAGCTCGCTCTCGATCAGCTCGCGCGGAATCGCCGCCATGTTGATGGCCACGAACGGGCCGTTGCGGCGCTTGGAGTAGTCGTGCAGCACGCGCGCCACCAGCTCCTTGCCGGTGCCGGACTCGCCGTTGATCGTCACGGTGAGATCGGTGCGGGTGAGGCGGGCGAGTGCGCGATAAATCTCCTGCATGGCCGGCGAGCGGCCGATGAGCGGCAGGTCCTCGCCCTCGCCGTCGGTCTGGACCGCCTGCTTGCGGCGGCTGGGCTCGGCCAGCGCCCGGCCGACGATGCTGACGAGCTCGTTCAGGTCGAACGGCTTCGGCAGATACTCGAAGGCGCCCTTCTCGGCGGCGGACAGCGCCGTCATCAGCGTGTTCTGCGCGCTCATGACGATGATGGGCAGGTCGGGCCGCAGCTTCTTGATGCGCGGGATCATGTCGAAGGCATTCTCGTCGGGCATGATCACGTCGGTGATGACCACGTCGCCCTCGCCCTGGGAAACCCAGCGCCACAGCGTCGCCGCATTGCCGGTGGCGCGCGGGGCGTAGCCGGCCCGCGCCAGCGCCTGGTTCAGCACCGTGCGGATGGCGGTATCGTCGTCAGCGATGAGGATGGTTCCGCCTGGCATGGCCCCTGTCCCTTGACGTGTCCTTGACCTGTCCTTGATCAGTGCTGCGGCCGCCGATCCTGGAGCGGCAGGAGAACGCGAAAAATGGTGTGCTTGGGAACCGATTCGCATTCGATGACGCCGCCGTGGTCGCCAATGATCTTGGCAACCAATGCAAGACCCAGGCCGGTCCCGGTGCGCTTGGTTGTCACGAACGGGTCGAACAGGTGCGGCTTGAGCGCATCGGGCACGCCGGGGCCGTTGTCCTCCACCTCGATCATGAGCGGCAGGCGGACGCGGGTGCCGCTGCCCGGCAGGCCCATGCGCATGCCGGGCCGAAACGCCGTGCGCAGCACGATGCGGCCGGTCTCGCGCCCTTCGGCGATGGCCTCGGCGGCGTTCTTGACGAGGTTCAGGAACGCCTGGATCAGCTTGTCGCGGTTGCCGGGGACGGGAGGCAGCGACGGGTCGTACTCGATGCCGATCCTGGCGTTACCGAGGAAGCCGGTCTCGGCCAGCCGCTTCACGTGGTCCAGCACCTGATGGATGTTGACGGGCTCGACGGTGAGCGGGCGCTCGTCGCCGAACACCTCCATGCGGTCCACCAGGTTGCGGATGCGGTCGGTCTCGGCGCAGATGAGCTGGGCGAGCGCGCGGTCCTCCTCCCTGAGGCCCGGCTCCAGCAGCTGGGCGGCGCCGCGGATGCCCGACAGCGGGTTCTTGATCTCATGCGCCAGCACCGAGGCGAGCCCCGACACGGACCGGGCTGCCGCCCGATGCGTGAGCTGGCGCTCGATCATCTGCGCCATGGAGCGCTGCTGGAGCATCAGCAGCATGAGGCCCGGCAGCTCCGGCATGGCGCCGGCGAAGACGTCCACCAGCTTCTGGGCGTTGCTGCGCGGCAGGCCCACCTCGATCGCGTACTCGTTGACGGTGGCGCCGGTGCGCCGCACCTGGGCCACCAGGGCGCCGAGGGGGCTCGTCGGGGCGATGATGTCGGGCAGAGTCTGGCGCTTGAGCACGCCCTGGCTGAGCGAGAAGAACGATTCCGCGGCGGCGTTGGCATAGAGGACGCGGTCGTCCTCGCCCAGCACCAGGATGGGGTGCGGCAGGGCTCCGAGCAGGAGATCGTGCTCGATATGCCGGCGCGGGGGCCCTGCCCCCCCTGCGCGCTCGCGCGGCCCCTCGGGCTTTGCGCCTGAGCTCATCATGCCGCTGCCTCCAATGCCTGCTGGTAGAACTGGCCGAGGCCGGCCCGCACCGCGCGCGCGTCCTCGCCCATGCACAGCTGCCGGCGCCAGGCCTGCACCGCCTCGGCCGGCTGGCCGCTGGAGGCCAGGTACCAGCCGATGTGCTTGCGGGCGTTGCGCAGGCCGACCTTGGGGCCGTCCTGCTCGTGGATGGCCTCCACGTGGGCGAGCGCGATGGCGCGCTGCTCGGCGAGCGGGAGCGCACCTGGGTCGCGGCCCGTTGCAAGCGCAGTGGCGATGCGGGGCAGCATCCAGGGCGCGCCGTAGGCGCCCCGGCCGATCATGACGGCACGGGCGCCGGACGCGGCAAGCGCGGCGCGCGCGCTCTCCGGGTCCAGGATGTCGCCGTTGACCACCACGGGAATGCGCACTGTCTCGACAACGCGGCGCACATCGGCCCAGTCGGCCACCCCCTTGAAGTGCTGGCTGCGCGTGCGGCCGTGCACCGTGAGGAGGGCTACGCCGGCGGCCTCGGCGCGGCGCGCCAGGGCGGGGGCGTTGCGATTCGCATCGTCCCAGCCGAGGCGCATCTTGAGGGTGACCGGCACGGAAACGGCGTTAACCACCGCCTCGATCAAGGAGGTGGCATGGTCGAGGTCGCGCATTAAGGCGGAGCCGGAGAGCTTGCCGGTCACCTCGCGTGCCGGGCAGCCCATGTTGATATCGATGATGTCGGCGCCGAGTCCATGGGCAACGCGGGCGCCCTCGGCCATCCAGCGCGCCTCGCAGCCGGCGAGCTGGATGACGAAGGGCGCCAGATCGGCGCCCTGGGCGCGGCGGCGGGCACCGTGGCGGTCCATGACCAGGTGCTCACTCGCCACCATCTCGGCCACCACCAGGCCGGCGCCGAGGCGATAGGCCAGGCGACGGAACGCAAGGTCGGTGACGCCGGACATCGGCGCGAGCAGCACAGGGCTGCCCAGCGCGTGCGGACCGATAAGGATCGGCCCCGCGCTCGTCCCTCCGAGCCCGTCACTCGTTAGAGTGCCCATAAAGTAGGCATATTCCTTCTGTGCCCTACTTTTGGGCAAGCTAGCGCGACCGAGGCGCCTTCGCAAGCCCCAAAGACGTCGGGCCATACACAGGCTGCTGTCCGAGCTGCGAGAGAGGTCAAAACGAGGTCTTTGCAGATTTCGGCTCTGGCACCGCGCCTGCCGTCCGCGTTTTGCGTGTTTCTTCTCACTTTGCCGCTGCCGCCGATCTGGTCACTGTCGCGCCCCCGGTTGGCGCCGGCCGGGGCATCGAGGCAGTGCCGATGCGCCACGATGCATGCGAGACTGGCAGGGATTTCGGGTCGGGAACGGCCCACGATCGCCGCCGCCTTCGCAAGCCGAGCATAGGGTCACCACGTGCACACCGCCGCCCTGATCGTCGCCGCCGGCCAAGGGACGCGCGCCGGCGCGGCGACGCCGAAGCAATACCTGACGATCGGCGGCCGGACGGTGCTCGCCCGCTCGCTTGGCCTGCTTCTGGAGCATCCGAGAATCGACCTCGCCATGGCGGTGATCGCACCGGGCGACCGCGCCCTCTACGATGCGGCCGTCGCCCCCGGCCATCCCAAGCTGGCGCCGCCCGTCCTCGGGGGCGACACCCGCCAGCGCTCGGTGCTCAACGGGCTGCGCGCGCTCGCGCCGTTCGCCCCGGCGCAGGTGCTGATCCACGATGCCGCGCGACCGTTCGTGACGGGCGACATCGTCGATCGCGTGCTCGACGCCTTGCGGCGCGTGCCGGGCGCGGTTGCGGCCGTCCCGCTCGCCGACACCTTGAAGCGCGCCCGGCCCGACGGCCGCATCGAGACCACCGTCGCGCGTGCCGGACTGTGGCGGGCGCAGACGCCGCAGGGGTTCCGCTTCCGCGATATTCTCGCCGCCCATGAGGCGGCCGCGGCGGCCGGACGCGATGACCTCACTGACGATGCCGCTGTCGCAGAGTGCGCCGGTCTCGCCGTGGAGCTGGTGCAGGGCAGCGAGGCCAACGTGAAGCTGACGACGGCGCAGGACATGGCGAGGGCCGTCCTGCTGGCCCAGGCGCCGGCAGCGATCGCGGACGTACGCACCGGCCAGGGCTTCGACGTGCACCGCCTCGTCGCCGGCGACCACGTCTGGCTGTGCGGCGTGCGCCTCCCCCACACCCAGGCGCTCGAGGGTCATTCCGACGCCGACGTCGGCCTGCACGCCCTCACCGATGCCCTGCTGGGCGCGATCGGCGACGGCGACATCGGCCAGCATTTCCCCGACAGCGATCCGGCCTGGCGCGGCGCCGCCTCGCACCTGTTCCTCGCCGATGCGGCCGGCCGCGTGCGCTCGCGCGGGGGGGCGATATCCAATGTCGACGTTACCATCCTGTGCGAGGCCCCCAGGATCGCGCCGCACCGCGACGCCATGCGCGCCCGCATCGCCGAGATCCTCCGAATCGAGGTGGGCCGCGTCGCCGTCAAGGCGACGACCACGGAAGGCCTGGGCTTCACCGGCCGCCGCGAGGGCATCGCCGCCCTGGCGGTGGCCACCGTTATTTGGGGTCAGACCCTGCGGGTCTGACCCCATGGCGAGCCGTCTCCCGATCCTGCCCTTCCTCCTCGTCAAGGACGGAAATGCTGAAGCGCGATCCGTTCACGGCCTCACGCACGCGATGCACCGGCAGCGGAATACCCAGTCTGTCCATCTGCCATTTGCGAATGTGGGCATCGAGCTTTTCGGGAAACCTCGACACACGATAGCTGACGCCGTACGTGAAATTGTCTGCATCGAGCCTCGCCGCGTAGGTGAAGCCACGCGGCACTTTACGGCTCTTTCTGGGATGATACATCGACAGGTACAGCTTCTCCCGCAAGCTGCCGTCGAGCGAAAGCACTTCGTAGGCATCGACCAATCCGGTCAGTCCCTCCTGCGACCCCAAGCGGTGGAACATGACCGGGCTTCCAGCTCCAGTGCGGAGTCTGGACAGGTACACGACCTCGCCCAACGGTCCGTTGACCGGGATAGGATTTGTCGGCGCGCGGCCGAATTCGCCGAGCGCGCCAGGAAGCTCATCGCAACTCAGGCCGCCGACGATGGAGGATCGAACGATCTCGGGGAGAGTCTTGTTCTGCTCGTTGTCGTCCTCAAGGGTGGCGAAGAGCTTCTTGAAGATAGCATCCACGTCTGGTGGCAATGCCGCCTTGCTTGTCGAAGGCATTGGGAAATCCGTTGACCGGTTCGAACGGAAACATATGTAGTCTATCAGATTTTCTGTTGCCGCCTGGGCACTGCCTGGAATAATCAGAGTGGAAGATTGTGCGCAACATGCTGCAGGTCGCCGGCAATCCGGCAGCAACCATGAGGTCATGCTCGCAGGGT
>JBAPMW010000556.1:0-3952 GCA_049278815.1 Hyphomicrobiaceae bacterium | reverse complement strand
CGCTCCCCCAGCGAATCAATACGCCAGGGAATCACGTCCCGCAGTGCAACTCAAACTACGCCGTTAACCCGAGTGCCGAGCCGTGGTCAAAGTTCCGCGCCGATTGACACGCTTCGCCATTTCCGCCAGGCTGTGCCCGATATCGAGCTCCGAATTGGCGAGCTCGTAGACGCCGCGCGACGGTGCCCTCCTCCACCAGCCGGGACAGCGTGGGCGCATGGATACCGAGCGCCTTCAGCTCGGAGAGCCGCATGATGCCGTGGCGCTCAAGCAGATTGCGCGCGAGGTCTTTCTGGCTTTGAGTGGCGGGCATGTTTCGAAACGTCGGGAGTTGCATTCCATCTCCCGACATTTTGTAACATATATCCAGTTGAACGAGAAGGGTGTTGACGCAACCATGACCCAGCCGCACCGTTCACGCCCCGGGGCGCGATGAAGCTTCACAATCCGGCCCGGAGCGGATACAAAATCGCTGCCGAAAGGCACTGGAACAAAGCGCCAACACCGCCGAACTTGTAAAACTTTTGGCGGAACTTGTAAAACTGAGGTGAACACGAACAAAATTCTCTGAGTAAAGTCAAGCTCCTGCGGGCGTAGTTCAGTGGTAGAACATCAGCTTCCCAAGCTGAGTGTCGAGGGTTCGATTCCCTTCGCCCGCTCCAATACTTAACCCCGATTTGGGGTGCGAGTTTTGCAGTCGGTTCGCCTTCCGGCCTCGATGACAGCCTTCGTCGCGGCGGCTTGCCCCACGTACCGCCCGTTGCCGACTCAGGCAGTCCATCGCGACACCAGAGGTGCTCGGCAAGGTGCCAATCGGATGGCGATTCAGGGCTTCCGACGGGCGACGAGCGTGATCTCAAGCGGGATATCGAGCGAAACCCATGCGCCGTCGGCGTCAGACATCTTGCCGATGCCAAAGTCGAGCCGCTTGAGGTTGGCGCGCCCCGACATCCACGCCGTGTCACCGTCCATCCTGAGGTCGAAAACCAGTACGACGGGCAGCGTGGCGCCGCGCAACTCCAATATGCCATCTGCTTCGTAGCGCCCGGGCGCGATGCTCCTGAACGATGTTATTTCGAAGCTGGCTGTGGTCGATCGGGCTGTATCCAGCCAATCGGCCGTCGGCAACGTCCTGTCGTAAGTCGCATCGCCGGTGGTGGCCGAGCCGAGATCGATCCGCACGATGGCCTTGGATGCCGCCAGATCGTCGGGATCGAAGGTGATGTCGGCTATCCAGCTCCGGAATGACCCGGTGAAGACGCGACCGGTGTGGGTGCCCGAGAAGACGATGCGGCTTGCTCCGGCGTCGACGATCCATTTGGCAGCCGCGGCGGTATGCGGACCGAGCAGGCACAGACCGCCGGCCAGCGCGATTCGCAGGATGGCGATCATCGGCCCGTGCTCCTCGACCCCGCAGGCACGCCACGGCGCACCAGGGGCAGCATGCGTGCCAGCACGTCGTCGCGGTCGATCAGGTGATGCTTGAGGGCCGCTGCGACATGCAGGATCAACAGCCCGACGAACGCGTACCCCATGGCGCGATGCGCTGTCTTGAACGCGGCCTCGACGCCGCCCCCGAGGCCAGCCAGCCAGGCGATATGCGGCCACTCGAAAAGCCCGAAGACCATCGTTGGCAGCCCCAGTGGGCTTGCCGACACAATGACCCACCCAACAAGGGGTGTGCTCAGCGCCAACAGGTAGAACAACCCGTGTATGGTCCTTGCCGCCGTACGCTCGATCCTCGTCATGGTAGCTGGCAACGGTGGCGGTGGATTGGCAAGGCGCCAGCAGATCCTCAGCAGGCTCAACACCAGTATGGTCAGTCCGAGGGACTTGTGCCACTGGTAGGCTTGAAAGGCGAGGGCCTGCGAGCCAGGGAAACGGATCGCGCGCACCATCCATAGGCCGGTAGCGAGCTGCGCTACGATTGCCGCTGCGATGGTCCAGTGCAACGAAATCGCAACAGCGCTGTAGCGCATGTGCATTGAGTGCGATCTAGCGGGCATGATCGAGGCGTCCAGTCTCGGATTTCAGGAACTCGGCTTCGATCAACAGCGTCACCTCGTCCCCGACAAGTGGCAGCATGAACGTCATGCCGAAATCCGATCTCTTGAGCTTGGCGATGCCGGAAAATCCCAGCGCGGGCACACCGGCCATGGGATGCGGCTTCGCGCCATTGAGGGTGACCTGTATCGTCATCCGCTTGGTGATGCCGAGCATCGTCAGATCGCCGGTTACGCGTGCCGTCGCCTTACCGGTGCGCTCAACCCTGGTCGAGGAGAAGATGATCCGGGTGAACCTTCCGGCATTGAAGAAATCCTCCCCCTCTCCCAGGTCCTTGTCGAAATCGCTGCTTTCAGGAAAAGGATAGTCGGTGCGGATCGACGTCGGGTCTACCGTCACGAGAAGCTTGGCGCTCTCCGGCTTGGCAGGATCTATTTCAAGTACGGCTTCGAACCTGCTGAAGCGGGCCGTGTAATTCGACAACCCGAGGTGGTTGACCTTCCAGGTAAGGCTCGAATGGGCACGGTCTATCTCGTAGGTTCCCGCAGTCTGGGCGGTCGGCTCTGCCCTCGCGGCTGCGAGGCCCAGGATCAGTGCGACGATGCCGGCGATCGGGCCCTTGCGCATCGTGCCTTCTCTCCTTCGATACGGTGCATCCCGGCATTCATACGGTCCCGGACCGAGCGCGGATGAGGCACGTCGCGCGTTTCTCTGTACGCTACTGCCGACGTATTCGTTCAATTGTGCGTGAGCGGGTCCTTTGCTCTGCACAGCACACTGGCATCCGTGCTCGTGACACAAGACCCACAGGTGACCTCAAAGGTCACGGACTCTGCGGATTGAAGCTCCTTCCTCCCAAGTATGCCGCCACGACATCCGGGTGCCTCAGGACCGCGTCGGGGGCTCCGCTCGCCAGTGTTCGGCCATAGTTCAGCACGTGGACGCGGTCGGCGAGGTCGGCAACCATCTGCATGTCGTGCTCGATCCAGATCATCGGCAGCTGCAAATCGTGCTTGATGCGCAGGATGAAGCGGGCGAGATCGTCGCGCTCGTCGCGGGTCAGGCCGGCCGACGGCTCGTCGAGCAGCAGCAGCGACGGCTCCAGCGCCAGCGCCCGGGCGACGCCGACGATCTTCTGAATGCCGAAGGGCAGCGCGCCCGCATGCACGTGCCGCACGCCCTCCAACTCCACGAGCTCGATGATGCGCTCCACCGCCTCGCGGTGCTGCACCTCCTCGCGCCGCACGGCGGGCGAGAACAGCATGCGCTGCAACGGATTCGTCAAGAGGCGCGCGTGCCGGCCGGTCATGATGTTGTCGAGCACGCTCATGTGCGCGAACCGCTCGACGTGCTGGAAGGTGCGGGCGATGCCGAGCCGCGCCACCGCGCGGGGCGACAGGCCCGAGATCTCCTGGCCGCGGAAGCGGATGCGGCCCTCGCCCTTGTAGATGCGGCTGACGCAGTTGAAGGCGCTGGTCTTGCCAGCGCCGTTGGGGCCGATCAGCGCGAACAGCTCGCCCGCTTCGACGGAGAACGACAGTCCCTCCAGCACGGCAAGGCCGCCGAATCTGAGATTCAGGCTCTCGACCTCCAGCTCAGCCATACCACCTCCGGCTGCGGCGATATTGCCTAACGTCGCGGTAGCTGCGGCGCTTGCCGCTGGCATGTCCGAGGTAGAACTCCTGGATATCGGGGTGGTTGGTGAGCCGCGTCCTGTCGCCGTCGAGCACGATGCGGCCGTTCTCCAGGACGTAGCTGTAGTCGGCAACCTCCAGCGCCACGGCGGCGCTCTGCTCCACCAGCAGGATGGCGATGCCGAGCTCGCGGCGGATCTGCAGCAGACGGGCCGTCAGGTCGTTGACCACCACCGGCGCGATGGTTGTCCTTGGTCCACTCGATGGGTCCCCCGCGCAGGCCCTTGGTGTCAACCTTGAGGCTGCTCATGGCG
>JBAPMW010000555.1:0-3977 GCA_049278815.1 Hyphomicrobiaceae bacterium | reverse complement strand
CCTTACAACCCATACAGCGCCTTCCGCTCCGGGTCCCGCGAGGCCACCAGCCTGGCGAGGTCGAGGATGACCTTGGCCTGCTTCCAGGTGGCGTCGTCCTGCATCTTGCCGTCGATCATGACGGCGCCGGTGCCGCCGGGCATGGCCTCGACGATGCGCTTGGCGAAGGCCACCTCTGCGGGATCGAGGCTGAACACGCGCTTGGCGATGGCGATCTGGCTCGGGTGCAGCGTCCAGGCGCCGGCGCAGCCGTGCAGGAAGGCGTTGCGGAACTGCACCTCGCAGGCGTCCGGATCGGCGAAATCGCCGAACGGCCCGTAGAACGGCTTGAGGCCGTAGGCCAGGCAGGCGTCCACCATGCGCGCCAGAGTGTAATGCCACAGGTCCTGCTGGTAGAAGGCGCGGGCGCTGCCCGCCGGGCCCGGATCGGCCAGCACGCCGTAGGCCGGATGGCCGCCCCCCACCCGCGTGGTCTTCATGCCGCGCGAGGCCGCGAGATCCGCGGGCCCCAGACTCATGCCGTGCATGCGCGGGCTGGCGGCGGCGATGGCCTCGACGTTGTTCACGCCCTCGGCGGTCTCCAGGATGGCGTGGATCAGGATCGGCTTGGGCAGGGCGTGCCTGGCCTCCAGCTGCGCCAGCACCTGGTCGAGGTAATGGATGTCCCACGGCCCCTCGACCTTGGGCAGCATGACGACGTCAAGCTTGGCGCCAACGGCGGGCACGATCTCCAGGACGTCGTCGAGCGCCCACGGCGAGTTCAGCGCGTTGATCCGCGTCCACAGCCCGGTCTCGCCCCAGTCGTGGGCACTCGCCATGGCAATGAACCCAGCGCGCGCCGCCACCTTGGCGTCGGCCGGCACGGCGTCCTCCAGGTTGCCGAGCACCACATCCACCTGCGCGATCAGCTCCCCCGCCCGTGCCCGGATCTTCTCCACATGCGGCGGCACGAAGTGGATCATGCGCTCCAGCCGCACGGGCAGCTGTCGCCAGGGCTCCGGCGCGCCGATGGCGAGGGGGGCGAAGTGCTTGGCGGGGGTGCGGTGGGTCATCGTGAGATGGGTGTGTGGTGAGATGGTGAGTAAGAGGGCTTGGATATTGCACAGATTGTGCGCTGCTTGACACGCTCGAGCGGGCCTACTGAAAAAAATGCTTGTCTCGGCGACTGGACTTGCCATAGTGAACATATAGTGAACGAATGGAAGCTGAAGGAATTGCCCAAGCAAGGCGCCACTAGACCAGCTGGACGAATAGGCTTTGCTGGCTCTGCCGGTTGCTCCACGTCCACTGCTCCGGGTTGCCGAATCTCACGATGAGGGAGTAATCCTGAATTATGGCTCTCACCCTCGAAGATCTTGATCGCCGCGTTACCGCGCTGGAGCTGGCACAGTCTGCCAGGAGCGAGAACGCCATCGCGCGTCTGGAGCAGAAGGTGGACGCCTTCCCGCGCGCCGTTGCCGAGATGATTGCGGAGTTGCGAGGGAAGATCGGCGCGACCGAGCAGCGCTTGGAGGCAAGGATCGCGGAGTCCGAGGATAGCCTGCGAGGAGCGATCAGCATATCTGTGGACGCTTCCGAGCAACGCATGCGGGAGGTGATTAACACAATGGTGAGCGGTGCTGAGCAGCGCACCGCCGGCCTGATCAACGACTCCGAGCAGCGCATCCTGGTTGCTCTCGGCCGGCTCAAGAACCCCTAGCTGGACGAAACTCCCACCATGATCGGGGTGGATCCTCAAGGGCTCGAGAAGGCGTCTGATTCTGAGCCGGGAGACGGCTGATGCTGCGTGTCGTCCTCATTGCGCTCGGTTTTGCCACCGCCACCGCGGGGGCGCTGGCCCAGTCCACACGCTTCAAGCCGACTGACTGCGATGAGGTCGTTGAGAATTGCGAGGAGACTTTTCTCAAGACACCCGACCCGGAGCGCCAGAAGGCAATAATTCAAGAGCTCAAGAAGCAGAGCGACGAGCTCAACAAGATGCGGTCAAACGCCGGCGTCAAGTCTGACGGGGAGGCTCTTCCGATGAAGGATGAGGTCGATCCGAAGAAGAAGTAGACGCAAACGCCGCGCGCTAACGACCGGGCACCCGGCGAATTCGTCCGACGGCGATGACCGCTAGCTCCAACGCCTGTTGCTCCACATCCACTGCTCCGGCGCCTCGCGGATCCAGGCCTCGAACTGGCGCTGCATGGCGGCGGTGACCCATTTCACGTCGTCGGCCTGACTACCAGTGCGCGGCACCTTCAGCTCCTTGAGCTCGATGGAGAACCGGCTCGTTTTGCCCTGGCGCAGGCAGCGGCTGAGCCAGATGCGGGCGCCCACCCTCCGCGCGATCATGCCGGCGATGGCCACCGACGGGGCCGGCTTGCCGAAGAACGGCACCGGCAGCCCGGTGCGGTCGTAGAGGTCGCACACCATGCCGAGACGGCCGCCCTTGCGCACATAGTCGGTGATGAGCCGCGCGGTGCGCTGCCCCTCCTCGGCGCTGCCGTTGATGCGCCCCTTGCCGAGCAGGCCGCCGGGATAGAGGTTGCGGCGCAGGCCCCTGAGGTAGCGGTCCACGTAAGGGTTGTTGACCGAGCGGTAGACGGCCGCCGGGTTGTTGCCCATCTGCGTCATGGGCCAAGCCGCCAGCTCCCAGTTGCCCATGTGCAGCGAGACGCCCACGGCCGGGCCCATCTTGCCCTGGTAGCGGGCGAACATGTGCTTGGTATGCGGCTCCAGCTGGATGCGGTCGGGCTCGGCGATGAGGCGGTCGATCTGCATGGTCTCGGCCATCACACGTCCCAGGTTCTCCCACATGGCGCGCGCGATCGCCTCGCGCTCGGCCGCGCTCTTCTCGGGGAAGGCGATGGCGAGGTTGGCCAGCGCCCGCCGGTGGCGGCGGTTCAACGGCGCGATCAGCCGCCACAGCTTGCCCGAGACGTCGGCCCCCACCTCCAGGGGGAAGCTGCGGATCACCGCCGCCAGCAGCCGGAGCGCGCCGTATTCCACGCGGTGCTGGAGGTCGAGGAGGAAGGGGGGCATGGTTCGGGTGAGAGATGGTGAGTTGTGAGATGGTGAGTGGTGAGGTGGTGAGTATAGGTGGTGCAGGTGGCAGTGGCGGGCGCCGAACGCGAAGTTTGAAGCCGGGTATCGGCGCAGCGTCCAGGCGGACACCCGCTTACCGCATCGCCCGCCGCTGTACTATCGGCAGCCCTTGTGAACCATGGGGATCGAGTCTGTCAGGCCACAGTCTCTGTGGTGCACAATCTGGCGCGGCCGTTTGACGCCATCGGCTGTCAACAGCCGCCAACCTACACTCACCATCTCACCACTCACCACCTCACGCTACTTCACCGCATCAAGCTCGGCAGCGGCCCCGCTACGCCCGCGCCCTCCTGCATGAGGAGCCGCCGCAACGGCGGCACGCCAGCGAGGGCGTGCACGGCGAGCGCACGCAGGCCCTCGACGGGGAGCAGGCTCGTCAGCAGCGAGCGGTTGAGGAGGTCGATAGACAGGGAGCGGCCGAGAACGTCAAGCCCGCGCGCCCGGTCGTAGGCGGCGAGCGCGGCCTCTCCGCCGATATCCTCGCCGCGCGCCTTGGCGTCGCTCACGCAATCGGCGAGCGCAGCAGCATCGCGCAATCCCAGATTGAGGCCCTGGGCGCCGATCGGCGGCACCACGTGGGCGGCCTCGCCCACCAGAGCGATGCGGCGGGCGCCCATGCGCTCCGCGCGCTGGCCGGCCAGCGGGTACAGCGCCCGCGTCTCGACCTCCCCGACGGCGCCAAGCACACCCTGCAGGCGCTCCTCCAGCTCGGCGGCGAAGGCCGCGACATCGAGCCCGGCCAGGCGGCGGGCCTCCTCCGGCGCCTCGACCCACACGAGGGCGGAGCGCAGCCCCGGCAGCGGCACGGTCGTCAGCGGCCCGACCCGCCGATGCAGCTCGTTGACGGTATCCCGGTGCGGGCGGCTATGGCCGAAGCTCGTCACCAC
>JBAPMW010000554.1:0-1795 GCA_049278815.1 Hyphomicrobiaceae bacterium | reverse complement strand
GCCACGGGCCGGCGCTTGAGCCTCCTGCCATGGACCGTGCGGCGCTGGCTGCGTCCGCCCCCTGTCCGAGGACAGGGCGCGCCGGTGCCAGGCTTCGGGCCTTGGGCCAAAGGCGGTATCCGCGCCGGCGCAGAGCGCCGCGACGTTTGCCTCTCCAGCCGCCACCTTGGCCGGAGCCTCGATGTCGGAAGGATCAGCGGGGAAGCGGCCGGCTTCCCGATATGTCAGCTCGCTTTTCAGGCGAGTTGGTCAAGGACATGGGATTCGAACCCACCACCTTCAGGTTATGAGCCTGATGCTCTACCCACTGAGCTAGTCGTTGGAGAAGCTGAAGGGGCTTGAACCCTCCCGGCCAGTTGCCTGGCCTGCCCATTGCACAGCCTCGGTTGACCCAGCGAACGCGGAACACGCCGCCGCAGAGCGGTGCGCGCCAGCCGGGACTCGGAGAGCCCGGACACGAGGCATTCGTCAGGCGCGCGCCTCCTAGCCGAGAATTCAGGCGGAATCAAAGCGCGAATGGGGAAAGGTGTAGGCGGAAGGCTTATCCGCGATGAGCGCGGACAAAGTGTGCCCCCGGCGCGTTCGGGTCGCGGTCAAATCCGAAGCGGGTCGCGATATCCACTGGCCTCAGATCTTCCACGTCGGAGAATCCAAGCCGCGACAGCTCCATCCGCAGCTCCGCGGGATTGAAGTAGCTCAGCCACGGCTCGCCGCCCGCCGCCGCGAGCGCAATCATGGCCTGGTAGCCAGCGCGGCGCTCCGCGGGATAGGCCTCCGGCGGCTCGCCATAGTCGAATACGACCTCGGCGTCGGGCACGCCGGCGATCGCGGACAGCGTCGCGAGCACAGCGTCGCGCGACAGGTAGGGCACGACGCCGAGCCAGGTGAAGAACGCGGGCAGGTCCGGTCGGAAGCCGACCGCCGTCAGCGCGTCGATCCATGTCCCCCGCCCGAAATCCACGGCAACCAAGTTCAGGCTGTCGGGTATCGCCAGATTCGCGTTGCGCAGGCTCTCCCTCTTCCATTGCTGGGTCGCCGGCAGGTCGGCCTCGAACACGCGCAGTCCCTTATCTACATGCGGATTGCGGAGACCAATGGTATCGAGACCTGCTCCCAGCACAACGGCCTGGCGCACGCCGCGGTTGACCACTTGCGCGAGGCACTCCTCCGCCAGCTGGCTGCGCGCGGCAACGAACAGGCGCAACCTCCTGAGCTCCGGATGCGCTCCCACAGCGCGAATTGTCTCCGCGCTCTCCCCACAGATCGGAACGGCGTAAGGATCGGCAAAGATCCATCCGTCATCGAGGAGCTGATGCGCAGCCCGCAACAGGGCGACACTCCTCGCAGTTCTGCTGATGGGCGGCTGCATGTCATCCTCCCGATGGCCCTCACGTCGCGATCTGCAAAATCGCACCAATGCCCTTGTGTCGTCCATCCTCACTCACGTTGGGAGCGCACATCGCATTGACACACGCAGCCGGTTCAGTGTGCATCGTCGTACCGCATCGAGGCACGCCATGGCATCCAAATCTCGCAGCGACCCCTTCGCCCGCGTGCGCGCCGCCGCCGCGCATCTGCCCGAGGTCGAGGAGAGCACCTGGTACGGCACGCCCGCGCTCAAAGTGGGCGGCAAGGGCTTCGCGCGCCTCAAGGACGCCGACACGCTGGTCGTGCTGTGCGCGCTCGACGAGAAGGAGATGCTGATCGAGGCCGACCCCAAGGTCTACTTCGAGACCGACCACTACAAGGGCTGGCCGGCGATGCTCGTTCGCCTCAAGGCCATCGGCCCGTCGCA
>JBAPMW010000553.1:0-2076 GCA_049278815.1 Hyphomicrobiaceae bacterium | reverse complement strand
CCCGGCCCGCAGAGCGCAAGCCATGAGGCCATGCTGGCCGCGGCTGCCGTCCGGCTCGCAGAGCGCGGCGGCACCTCCGGTGTGCACATCACCTTCCTGACCGAAGGCGAATCGACCCGGCTCGGCGCGCAGGGGATGCTGCAGCGCATGAGCCAGCAATTCCACTGGAATAACGCCGGCTACGGCACATTCGACGACTACCTTGCGACGCTTGCCTCGCGCAAGCGCAAGGCCACGCGCAAGGAGCGCGAGCAGGCGCTGGCCGGCGGTCTCACGGTCGAGTGGCGGCGGGGTGCCGAGATCACCGAGGCGGACTGGGATGTCTTCTTCACGTTCTACGTGGAGACCGGCTCGCGCAAATGGGGCCAGCCCTATCTCAACCGCAGGTTCTACGCGCTGCTGGCGGCCGGTGCTCTGGGCGAGCGTTGCCTGCTGATGCTCGCCAAGCGCGGGGGAAGGCCGATCGCCGGCTCCTTCCACATGGTCGGCGGGGACTGCCTGTTCGGGCGGTACTGGGGCGCCGTCGAGCACCAGCCCTTCCTGCACTTCGAGATGTGCTATTATCAGGCTATCGACTACGCCATCGCCCACAAGCTTCAGCGCGTGGAGGCGGGAGCGCAGGGCGAGCACAAGCTGGCTCGCGGCTATCTGCCCGTCAAGACCTACTCCGTGCACCACCTTGTCGACCCGGCGCTACGCCGCGCCGTGGCCCACTTCCTGGAACGCGAGCGCGCCAGCGTCGACGCAGCCTGTGAGATGCTGACCGAGCTCGGCCCCTACCGCAAGGACCAGGCATGATTCCACGGGCTGGCGGTGAGCAGCTGGCTGCCCGGCCATACCTCGGCTTTGACGACGTCCTTGAGCCAGCCGAAGAGCAGAAGCAGGAGCAGCACCGAGGCGATCATGATGTCGAAGCGTCGGATTCGGCGCTTGCGGCGCCACTGGGCGATCCGCCTGGCTCTCCTGGCGATTGTCGTCTCCCAGCCGGCACTTTCCTCCACATTATGCATTGTTTTTCTCGTGTAGCTTCTTTGCCGAGCGATCACGTGAGTCGCATAATGCCACTGGCGCAGGCTGAATGCTGTTGCCAACATGACGCTCACGTTATCGAACCGTTAAAGCGCCAAGGGCAAGAGGATATCAGATGGCGTACGATAGCAGCAACGTGTTCGCCAGGATTCTACGCGGCGAGTTGCCGGCGCACAAGGTTTACGAGGACGCCGAGACCCTCGCCTTGATGGATATCATGCCCAGGTGCGAAGGTCACGCCTTGGTGATCCCCAAGGCCCCGGTGCGCAATGTGCTCGACGCCAGCGAGGCCCAGCTGGCCGCCTGCATCAGAACCGTGCAGAAGGTGGCGGCGGCAGCCAAGCAGGCATTCGCAGCGGATGGCATCACGCTGCTGCAGGCCAACGAAGGCGCGGGCGGGCAGGTCGTGTTTCACCTGCACTTCCACGTGATGCCGCGCTGGGAAGGCAAGCCGCTGGGTCCTCCCGCCACGCAGATGGCAAAGCCTGAGGTGCTGGCCGCCAACGCGGAGAGATTAAGGAAGGCGCTTGTCGCTTAAGTAGGTTGGGTCGAGCGTCAGCAAAGACCCAACACAACAAAAGGTGATACGTTTGTCGATGTGTTGGGTCTGCCCCGGCTTTCGCCGGGGTTGACCCAACCTACGCGCCGGGCAGGAACTGGGGCCGGCCAGGGAGCAGGCAATGGCGGTCGTGCTCGTCATAGGTGCCAGCCGGGGCATCGGCCTTGAGACGGTGAGGTACGCCTTGGCGGCAGGCCATCGGGTGCGCGCGCTGGCGCGCGGCGCGGCGGCCATCGCCATCGAGCATGTGCAACTGGAGAGGGTTGCAGCCGACGCTCTCAACCGCGCCGCCGTGACGAAGGCCCTGGAGGGCGCCGACGCAGTCATCGAGACGCTGGGAGCGCCGAGTGACATAGGCACAGTGCTCAGGGGCACGCGGCTCTTCTCCGCCGCCACTCGCATCCTCGTCGACGCCATGCGCGAGCGGGGCGTGCGGCGGCTGGTGGCGGTGACGGGGCTCGGCGCCGGCGACAGCCGCGGGCACGGCG
>JBAPMW010000552.1:0-1964 GCA_049278815.1 Hyphomicrobiaceae bacterium | reverse complement strand
TCCAGCACGTCGACGTAGTGGATGCCGATCTGCAGCAGCACGCCGCCCGGCATGCCGGCCGCGGTGTAGCGCCAGGACGAGAGGTCGAAGCGGCCGAGCCGGTCGCGGCTGATGTTGCACTCGGCCTGCACCAGTTGGCCGAAGCGGTCGGCGTCGATCTCGGCCTTGATCCAGCGGAAGTGGCTCTCGCGTCGGCGCTGGTAGCCGAGCGCCAGCACGACGCCGGCTGCCTTGCAGACATCGGCGATGGCCTGGCCCTCGCGCACCGTGTTGGCGATGGGCTTGTCGAGGAACACGTGCTTGCCGGCCCTGGCGGCGGCCTCGGTCGTCTCCAGGTGCACGTTGTTCGGTGTCGTGTTGATGATCGCCTCGATTGAGGGATCGTTCAGCAGCTCCTCGTAGCTCGCAACAGGGCGGCAGTTGTACTTGGCGGCGAAGGCGCTGCGCTTCTCGGGCGAGCGTGTGAAGCACGCGACGATCTCCAGCTTGTCGGAGCGCTTGACGGCATCGGCCAGGACGTCCGACCACCATCCCATTCCCAGCGCGGCGACGCGCACCGGTGCACCAGTCATAACAGTCTCTCTCCCGGTTTGACTCGGGGCGCTTGCGGGCTCATTGGCGCTCCGCCTCGTCGGCGAGCGACTTGCGGTAGCCAAACGCCCAGGCAACGCCTTGCAGGATCAACAGCAGGCCTGAGACGGAGGCGATCACGATCAGCGCGGCTTGGTCCGCAAAGGTCGCGTACGAGCCTCCCGACATGGTCAGCGCGAGACGGAAGTTCTCTTCCAGCTGATCGCCCAGCACGAGCGCCAGCAGCAGCGGTGCCATCTCATAACCGAACTTGCGCAGGATGTAGCCAACCCCGCCTGACAGCACCATGATCCAGATGTCAGCGGCCTTGAAGCTGACGCTGTAGACGCCGATGGTCGAGATGACCAGGATGGCCGGGACCAGCCACCCGTACGGAATGCGCAGCAGGTTCACGAACAGGCCGACGAACGGCAGGTTCAGCAACAGCAGCACGGCGTTGCCGATGTACATGCTGGCCACCAGGCCCCAGAACACGTCCGGGTGCTCGCTCATGAGCAGCGGGCCTGGCACCACGCCATGGATGGTCAGCGCCGACAGCAGGATCGCCGTGGCGGGGATCGAGGGGATGCCCAGCGCCAGCAGCGGGATCATGGCGGTGCCCGTGGTGGCGTTGTTGGCGGTCTCCGGTCCCGCAACGCCGGCAATGGCACCCTTGCCGAACTGCTCGGGATGCTTGGCGAGGCGCTTCTCCACGGCATAGGATACGAACGTCGACACCACGTGGCTCACGCCCGGAACGATGCCGAAGATGAAGCCGATGATGGTGCCACGACCGATGGCCGGGGCAGATTCCTTGAGGTCTGACCAGCGCGGGATCAGCTCTCTGAGCTTGGGCGTGATGGCCTTGATGGTCTCGCTCTTCTCCAGATTGAGAAGGATCTCGGAGATGCCGAACAGTCCGATGGCCAGGGCCGTGAAGGACAGCCCGTCGGCCAGGCCCAGGTTGCCGAAGGTGAAGCGTGGCAGACCGGTCAGCGCGTCGAGACCGATGGTGCCGACCGCCAGCCCCAGGATGATCATGGCTGACGTCTTGCTTCTGGAGCCGGCGGAGACAAGGGTGATGACGCAGAGCGCCACCAGCATCAGCACCACCTGCACAGAGGGACCGATCGCCACCATGACCTCGGCGAGCGGGGGGGCCACGACCATCAGGCCGAGGACGGATACGGTGCCGCCAATGAAGCTACCCACGGCGGCGATCACCAGTGCCGGGCCGGCGCGGCCACGGCGCGCCATCTCATAGCCGTCGATGCAGGTGATGACGGACGCCGCCTCGCCGGGGATGCGCACGAGGATCGACGTGGTCGAGCCGCCGTACATGGCGCCGTAGAAGATGCCCGCGAGCATGATGATGCCGCTCGCAGGATCGAGAC
>JBAPMW010000551.1:0-2051 GCA_049278815.1 Hyphomicrobiaceae bacterium | reverse complement strand
CCGAACAGCTCGTAGCCCGCCTGGCCCGCCATGCCGTGGCGCAGCGCGCGCACGGGCCTGCCGGCGATGGTGGTGCCCGTCATGTGGAAGAACTTCAGCTCCGGCGCCGGCTTGGCCGTCGCCTTCTCCATCACCTTGACGGCGTTGGGGCCCTGGATCTGGAAGCGGTAGCTCTTGCGGTTGAGCGGGTCCGGCCGGGCGGCGGAACGCTCGTCGAGCGTCGTCTTGACGTTGTAGCCGCCGGTCTCGGCATGATAGCGCACCCAATTCAGGACAGGGATGCGGCCGACCATGTTGAAGGTGCTCTCGGCCAGGTGGAACAGGATCACGTCACCAATCACATAGCCGTCGGGTGTGCAGGGGACGAACTGCTTGGCCGTATCGACGGGAAACTTGGCGAAGGTGTTGACGCCGAGCCTGGTCAGCAGCTTCAGCGCGTCGGGGCCTTCCAGCGCCAGCTCAGCCATGTGGTAGGACTGGTTGTAGAGCACGCAGGTCTTCTGCCAGGACTGCTGCTCATCACGCCAGTTGGTGTACTCGGCCGGCACGCCGGGATAGACGTTGGGGCCGGACTGCATGTTGCGCAGGTATCTCGCGATGTTGCCGGCGCCCAGCAGCACCTCTTCGAGAGTCTTGGCCACAGCTCCTCCCTTTCGGCCCTTGCGGAAGCGACGCACGCCCAGCCAAGTGCCCCAACGATCAACGGGCGAGAGAGGGACGCCGACGGCTCCGGCTTAGAGATGTGCTTCATGAACGTGAATTCCACATACATGAAGCATGCGCGATCAGAGGAGTCAAGCGACACGCGGCGCTCCGCGGCGGACGGCCGGGAGACGCGGGGCTGCCTTGCCTGTCCTTGCGGCTAAGCCTAAGGTAGCATCTTCGCTGTACGTTGTTTGTCAGCGAACGCCTTGGTCGCCAAGGTGTGGCTGGGAGACGGCAATGAGAAAGCTTGGTGGTTGGATGACGTTGGGAATGGTGCTTGCTGTTGCGCTTCTCTTCGCTGCGCCAGTTACTGCGCCAGCCGCGAGGGCCGCCGATATGGGCTGGCCGATGGTGAACAACACGCAGTTCAAGGTCGTTTTCCAATTCTATTCCCGCACGCGAAACGCCGTGTGGCCCGGAGGCGACCAAGTGTGGTACGCGTGGCCCGGCCAGAAGTATACTCCGGTCCTGCGCTGCCTGGACGGCGAGTACATCTGCTACGGCGCCTGGGTTGAGGGCAACACCTCCATCAACTGGGGCGTCGGCCCCGGCGGCAAACTCGGATGCCGGAGCTGCTGCTACAACTGCAAGCATGGATACGTTGCCGGGCACAGTCTCATCGACACGCCCCAACGACGATAGCGCAGGCGGCCGGCATCGCTTGCGCCCCATACCTTGCGCCCCGTCACTTGCGCCCTATCACTTGCGCCTGAGACCGCTGAGGACGAGGTCCACCACATGGGCCACGCGGGCATCGAGTGCGCGCTGCTCCTTGAGGCCGCCGTCGAACACCACCGTCAGGGTGTGCAGGTTCGAGAGGTAGAAATAGCAGAGCGCGGCGATTGAGATGTAGAGCTGGAGGGGGTCGATGCCGGCGCGGATCAGGCGCCTCTTCACGCCCTCGTCCAGAATGCGGCCCACCGTTGCCACCACGGGGGAGTTCATGCTGCCGATGTGGCGCGAGCGCTTGATGTGGCGGGCCTTGTGCAGGTTCTCCGTGTTGAGGAGGGCGATGAACTCCGGGTTGGCGAGGAAGTAGTCCCAGGTAAAGCACACCAGCCGCTCGATGGCCTTGAGCGGCTCCATCGCCTCCAGCCGCAGCTCCTGCTCGGCGGCGCGGATGTCGGCGTAGGCCGCCTCCAGCGCCTCCAGGTACAGCGCATCCTTGTTGCCGACATGGTAGTACAGCATGCGCTTGTTGGCGCGCGCGGTCCGCGCGATGCGGTCCACGCGCGCGCCGCTGTAGCCATGGCGCGCGAACTCGGCCCGTGACGCCCTCAGAATGCGCTGCTTGGTGGCCTCGGCGTCGCGCACAGCCGGCCGGCGGCCGCTGCGGCGCCCAGTGC
>JBAPMW010000550.1:0-4253 GCA_049278815.1 Hyphomicrobiaceae bacterium | reverse complement strand
AAGCGCCGAGGCCCTGTTCCATCTCTATTATGGACCAGCCGGCGGCCCGGCAAGGCCACCGCCGGCAGGCCATATCGCCGATGCAGACAATATGTTAGCACGTGTCACGGTGAAAGGCAGCTGCATGCGCGTGCCGAAGATGCTGTAGGCGCGTTCGAGCGAAGGAGCCGGGCATCGGCCTCAGCCCCCAGGTGAGCCACCTGCTTGCCGGTGGAGAGGTCCCACACGCGGATGGAGCCGTCGTCCTCGCGTGCGACGATCCTGCTGCCGTCGGGCGTCACCACGAGGCCGCCGCCGCGCTCGCCTGTCTGGCCGAGTTGCCCCAGGGGGCCGGCTAGGCGGGTCTCCGCCAGCTCCTTCCTGGCGGCGGCGGAGAAGGGGATGGGCGAGTATCTCTGCAGCACCTGCACGGCCCAGTCGGGCAGGTTGGGGTTCTCGGCGCGGCGCGGATCCCGGAGGGATGCCGAGGCCGAGGGCGACGTAGTCCCTGGCGACGTTCTGCGCGGCGAGTCCCCCTGATTCCTGCCGGAACCGCTGCAGCGCAGCGAGCGTTGAGTTCGTGCCAAGAAAGGAAGATCGTGTGTGCACCTGTGTTCTGATGTTCACTCCCCACGCGGAAGCAATGCGCGATCTTGACCGTCACCCTTTTTCGTGAAAGGCTTAATACGTTGCATATGCGGGCCGATGCGTAGCGTTATGTTCTTTCCAAGCGGCATACTTCCGCGGCGCAAGCCTCGGCGCTCTGGAGCATCTGGGCGCGCCAGTCATGGTGCTCGACCGGTGTTCCGGGCTGCAGCAGCGCGGCGTGATGAAACCCTGCAGCGCACCGTCGTGGTGCGCGGCGCGCAGCCGACGCTGCACCAGCTTGAGATCGGGCCCAGCAGGGCCTCGCCCGGACCTCCGCCCAGCATGTTTGTTCTGGCGCCGGCCGAGGCACGGCTCGCCTGCCGGCTCGCCGCCGGCGACAAGCTTGAGGAGGCCGCAGGAGCGCCCGGCATGACCAGGAACACCGCCCGCGTTCAGCTCAGGGCCGTACTGGGGAAGGCCGGCATTGGCCGGCAGGGAGAACTGCTTGGCCCTCCTCGCCCGCTTAGCGCGGTGCGGAAAAATTCGATCCTCATAGTCCGTTTGGGTGATGCGGATAGCCTGACGGCGCTGACTCTTGTCCGGCGATGCGAAAGGTCGGGGCGGGGCATGCGAGGCCTTGGGCCAACTCCCTTGGGGGATGGCCGGAACGCGTCGCTGTAAACAGGATATTCGGTATGTCGTTGAAGCCAAAGAGTGGGGCCCACGGGCTGATGGCTCTATGCGCCCTTGTCGCCTGGTCCGCCGGCGCGGCTTGGGCACAGCCAATGTCGCCGATCGATCCGACGCATAAGGACTGCGGGGAGCTTTCCAGGCAGTTCGCGGCGATATTGCAGAGCCTGAGCGAGCAGATGCAGAGCTGCATGAAGAGCGAGCCCGTTTATGGCCCCGGGCCTCTCGGCTGCAGCGGGACACTAGGGCAAATCGCGTGGGTTCAGTGCAACTCCATCGCGGAGCAGCGTTGCCGTGTCACGGAAGCGCAGAGCCGGGAAATGGCGACGTGCAACAGCAGGGCCCAGGCCAGGGCCGAGCGGGAGCGCAGGAAGGTCGAGCAGGACAGCAAGACGAAGCAGCGGCTGGCGGACTGGGGGAGCCGGTACAAGAAGGCGCGCGAAATACAATCGTTCGTCAGGAATCCGCGGATGTACCTGGCCTCGCGGGTCGCGGCCCATGCCCACGTCCAGCAGCTGATATTCCCCAACGGCACAAGGACCTCCCCCCCGGCCACGCCCAGCAGCTCTACCTGGGGCTGCACGATTTCGCCACCACGGGCAAGGTGCACGCCAACCCGCTGATCGGCCAGATCCAGCGCGAGGCCTTCCGCGACATGGGCGTCGCCCACGCCGACACGATGCGCACCCTGGACAAGCTCATCGCCGAGATGAAGACCATCAACGCGGACCTGCAGGGAACCCCCCTGCGCCCGCTCGCGCCGCCGCCCGCGCCGAAGCCGCCGCCGGTTGCACAAATTCCGCCGGGCTGGCAGGCATGCTCGTGCCCCAACGCCCATGCTCATGCGGGCAGGTACGTCCTCGGCATTCTCTATCATCCGCCGGGTATGAGTTGCCCTCAGTAGATTCGCGATATCCAGGCAGGTCGACGCCAAGGCCGGGCTGCCCGCGTGTCCCAGGAATTCTGTAGGTTGGCTCGAGCGAAGGAGGCGACCCGTGCCCACGGCGAAATCGACAAGGCTCCTGTTCTCCCTCGCGCTTCTGGCCGCGGCCCCGCCTCTGCTCGCCGATCACGCGGCTGCAGACGAGGTCACCTTGAAGTGCTCGTTCTCGCTGTGGAACGATCGTGTCGAGGTCGGTAGAGGCGAGTGGGGAGGGCATTACTGCGATTCTGGCTGCCGGTTGAGCGCGGGCGCGATCGAGAAGCGTCTGGCGGGTGCGCAATCCCACGATTTCGAGCTGACGCGGGTCATAGATCTCGACAATGCAGGCCGCACCGAGCCCAATGAAAGACACACAATTACTCCGAGGACGATACGAATTCTTCCGGTCCGCAAAGCCATCCCACTGTTTGCAGGACGCGGACTTGCCGCCGGCTATTTTCGAATCGACGCTGTCGAAATCGCGAGGATCGATCTGAGCGCCAAGGCCAAATTCGAGCTGTTCCTGGGGCGCGCCGGTGGCCGGGCCTCGCTACCAGGGGGGGCGTCTTTCGGCTGCGACAGTCTGGGGGCGTCGCCTTCTTCGTGCCAGAGAGACAATAGCGGTCACGAGGACAACATCATCGCGAGTGTCACGGTCAAAGGCAGCTGCACGCGCGTGCCGAAAATGCTGTAGCCGCATTCGAGCGAAGGAGGCGACCCGTGCCCATGACGAAACCGACAAGGCTTCTGTTCACCCTCGCCCTTCTGGCGGCGGCCGTGCCTCTGCTGGCCGATCGCGCAGGGGCGAACGAGGTCGCCTTGAAGTGCACCTTTTCCCTTTGGAAAGGTCTTTCAGGGGTGAGCCCCGGTAGAGCCTGGGGGCCGACACTCGGCTCGGGGAGTACTGTCGTCGAGAGTTCAAGAGAGATCGAGGAGCGCTTGGCACGCGCACCATCCAAGGACGTTGAGGTAACTCGTGCTATAGCTCTTAATGCGCCGCCCACAGACGTCGAGGTTACATCAGATTCCATAGTAATTGGTGTATCTCCCAAGCCAATGATGCTGTTTCCTGGACGGGGGTATGATTCAGGCTTTTATGAACTCTGGCGCTACGAGATCAGCCGGATCGACCTAAGTGCCCGCGCTCGATTTCTGGTCTTTTTCCCTCGAGATGGTCGCCGCACCGAACACCGCTTTGGCGGGAACAACGACACGTCACCGAAGAACATCTTCTCACGAGCCTACGTCAAAGGCGGCTGCACGCGCGTGCCGAAAATGCTGCAGGCTGAGTTTTCTGCCCACCTCGCAAGGGTCATTTCAGAAGGCGAATGTTATGAGCGCATCGCAAGCGTCTCACCTCGTGGTCACGGTCCACGGCATACGCACCTACGGCCAATGGCAGGAACGCCTCGAAGCACTCGTCAAGGCCAGCGCGGGCGGCGAGGCCATCCAGTTCAGCAACTACCGGTTTGGCATTTTTTCAGCGCTGTCCTTCGCGATCCCACCCTTGCGCTGGTGGAGGGTTCGCCAGTTTCGGCGGGAGCTCATGCGATTGTGCGAGCTAAAGGGCTGGACGCGGATCGACCTGGTAGGGCATAGTTTCGGGACCTACCTTATCGCCTGGGCGATCGCAGGGTTGCCCAAGGATTCGAAGCTGTCCTTTCACACGGTCATTTTGTCCGGGAGCGTGCTCCGCAGCGCGTTTCCATGGCACGAATATCTTGGACGGCGCATCCTCCGGTTGATCAACGACTGCGGATCGCGGGACGGCGTTCTCCTTCTGAGCCAGTTCTTTGTGTTCTTCACCGGGATGGCCGGCCGCTCCGGCTTCACCGGATCCACAGGCGAGTCGTTTCGCAATCGCCATTCCGTCTTTGGTCATAGCGGTTACTTTGTCGACGCTCTTCGCAAGCCCACCGACGACTATATGCGTGAACACTGGCTTCCGCTGCTCGCAAGCGACGGGCCGGCGGCAGCCTTCGATTTGCGCCCGCCCCCGACACCCCTCGATATTGCCATTGAAACGCTGGCGACCCATGCGGGAATCATCAAGCTCGTCGTCTATCTCACGCCC
>JBAPMW010000549.1:0-4526 GCA_049278815.1 Hyphomicrobiaceae bacterium | reverse complement strand
GAATATATCCATCTGCTGCCCGTTGAGCGTCTGCAGCTGCTGATAGGCCAGCTGGTAGAACATCAACATGACCACGAATCCGAGTAGGCAGGACAAGGCGGTGAACACGAACTTATCGAACCCGCTTGAGAAATCCCCGACCGTGCGGAGAAATGCAGACATGTCGATGCCAAGAAAAGTCAGCTCAGTCGGAAGATTTTTCAGGAGAAGATGGAAGGGAACCAGCCCGGATGCCACGATATTGATAAAAGCAACCGCGGTGGCGACACAAGAGAAAACAATGGCAAGGCAGAAAACATTGGAACTTATCACTCTGCCGAATTCCGACAGGACATAGAAGCAGGGTTTGTCACTTCGGCTAAACAGTTTGGCGATGAAGGCATTGTGAATATCCTCATATAGGTTGAGGGGGTTGGTGTCGGTCGGAACATCGGCGCGAAACAGTTGCCTGGCTTTCTCGAAATCCGCCCTGGCCTTCTCGAAGTCCTCCTTGTCCTTATCGACATCCTCCTTGGTGTTGCCGGAAGCCTCGTCGGCACTATCGGGAGCCTCCTTGGCGCCTTCTCTGTTGTGCTCCGCCACGAGCACTGGGTGTATCCAGGAGCAGCCGAGCCGGAACTTCCGGTTGATCCTGACGGATGACTTGTCGAAGTCCTTCGCAATTTCATCCTCGGTTTCCGTGAAGACCATACCGCCGACGCTCTGGCCGAGCAGTGACTTGAGGGGTCTTTCCCGGGTTGGCGCCTGGCGGCCGAAGCGCAACACGCGCCGAACGGCTCTCGATAGCGCTTTCGTCCAGCTGCTGAGGGGGCGGAGGAGCCACCGAGACGCGAGTTTACGAAACAACGCTAGGAGTGCCAAAATTATGAACGCCGCCAGCAGGGCCGCCAGCAGGACGAGAACGGCCGGCAAATTTTCAGGCCGGCCGGCTGCCTGCCGAATGCGGTAAATTCGAGGCTCCGAGGTGCTTGGCCCGAATGCAGCGTCGCCGCCGTAGGTTGCCGTTATGGTGTGCCGGCCCGCCGCGAGGGCCGAAGTGGTCAGGGACGCGCGCCCCTCCGTCAGTGCAACGCTGCCGAGGACAACGTCGCCGGCCTTCAAGGTAACGGTGCCGGTGGGCGTGCCCCCTGTCCCGCTGACGGCCATCTTGAAGGTCACGCGCTGCCCCGCCTCACCCTCGGTGGCAGACGCCGCGAGTTCGATGAGTTCGATGGCCGTAGCGGCCTTGACGACCTCGTGGGAGAGCGCGGCCGATACCGAGCCCTCGAACGTGGCGTCCCCAGAGTAGGTTACCACTATGGTCCGCCGACCCGCCGCGAGCGCCGACACGGTCCATCGCGCGCGCCCCTCCGACAGCTCGGCGCTGTCGAGAACGATCTCTCCGTCCTTGAACGTCACAGTTCCCACGGGGACGCCGCCGGCACCGGTGACAACCGCAGTGAATGTCACGGCGCTGCCTACCTTGCTGGTGGAGCTTGATGCCGTCAGATCGGTCTGAGTGTCCTTTTTCTGCGTCTGAGGCGCAGGCGCCGCCGTGGGTGGCGCGGCCTGATCCTGCGCGAGGGCCGGACATGCCACAATCGACGCGCCTGCCGCACATAGCCACACGCACACGACAGCGCCAAGGAGACGAGATGGAAAGTCGCGGAACGATCGAAGCGAGATCATCTGTGCTCAATCCGGAATGTTATCGGCCAGCGCCCGACCCTTCGCCGCCCGCACAAGACCAACCCTATGCCCGATAGACGACATCTGAGTGTCTGTCTATCACTTATAATCACAGTGAATTCGCAGTCCTGTGGCACCCCGGCACTTGGCAGGCCCGGCGGCCGTAACGATGGTGAGTCCGGTTCAGGAACCGTGGGGCACGGGGGTATGAACGCGACTATTCTCATCGTTCTCGCGCTGGCGCTCGCCTGGTCGCTGACCGGGCTCTACCGGCGCCTGATGCTGACCTACGGCCAGCTGGAGCAGCCGACCGACCGCGGCATGCACCGGGTGCCCGTGCCGTCCGGCGCCGGCGCCGCCATTGTGGCCGCCGCGCTGGTGCTGTGGCCGGTCTGGCAACCGCCCGGCGCTGGCCTCGATGCCGTGCTGCCGGCCACCCTCGCCGCCCTTGCCCTCGTCTCCTGGCTCGACGACTGGCACGGCCTCTCCCCCGCGCTGAGGCTGGCGGTCCACGCCACCGCCGTGGTGCTGCTGCTCGCCTCCCTCGGCCCCGACCAGCGCGTGATGCCGATGCTGCCGCTGGCCCTCGAGCGGGCCCTCATGGGCCTCGCCTGGCTGTGGTTTATCAACCTCTACAACTTCATGGACGGCATCGACGGCCTTGCCGGCGCCGAGGGCGTCGCGGTCGCAGCGGGGTATGCCCTGGTCGTGGTGGCGGCCGGCCTCGACACGCCGTTCGCCTCGCTCGGTCCGATCCTCGCCGCCGCCACCGCCGGCTACCTGTTCTGGAACTGGCACCCGGCCAAGGTATTCATGGGCGACACAGGCTCCATCGCCCTTGGGTTCCTGCTCGGCTGGCTGATGATCGACTTGGGCGTCCGCGGGCTCTGGGCGGCCGCCATGATCCTGCCGCTCTATTTCGTCGCCGATGCCACGATCACCCTCCTCAAGCGCCTGGGCCGCGGCGAGAAGCCCTGGCAGCCACACCGCCAGCATGCCTACCAGCGCGCCGTCCTCGGCGGCACGCGGCCGTCCGCGGTGGTGCTGCGCACGGCGATCGCCAACGCCGCCCTCATCGCGCTCGCCGTCCTCTCCATCAAGCAGCCCGTCCTGGCGCTCGCTGGCGCCGCGGGCGTGGTGGCCGCGTTGCTCGTGAGCCTGGAGCGCCTGGCCCGCGCCCGCCTGTACGTGAAGCCATGAAGTCGTGAAATCGCCAAATCGTGAGACAGATCTCACGACTTCACGATCTCACGACTTCACGGTCTCTACGCGCCTTTGTGGTTCCCGCAACGCCGCCCCAAGCGCTGCGAAGATCGCGGCCATGGCCAGCGTGGCCATGAACCAGGGCGCCCAGATGCTGTAGGCCGAGGCGACCAGCAGGGCGCAGCCCGTGAAGGTGGCGGCGAGATACGGCTGCGCCTCGGCGGCGAACGCCCTGAGCCCCCACAGCACGGTCAGCCCGAGGCCGAGCACGATGGCCGCACCGACAGCACCGGCCTCGTACCAGACTTGCAGATAGGCGTTATGGCTGTGCAGGTCTGTCGACAGCTTGAAGCGCGTGCCAGGCGCCACCTGGCCCTCCTCGCCGGCCGCGTCCAGCGCCCGCGCCGCCGCGACGCCGGCCCCGAGCAACGGCGCCTTGTGGACCTGCTCGGCGGTATAGCGCCAGATCACGACGCGGTGCCGGGCGCTGTCCGGCAGCCACTGGGCGCGATGGGCTTGGGCGCTGTAGAGGAGCCAGGCGGCGGGGACGGCCAGCAGATTGGCGGCCACCCAGCCGCCAACCACGACCGACATGGCGAGCCTTGGCCGCAGGCAAAAAAGGGCGAACACCATGCCCGCGCCCACAAATGCAACCTGGGAGCTGGCGTGCTCGGACGAAAAGACGGTGGCAGCCACCATGGCGGCCCCGGCCAGGGCCACATAGTTCAGCTCGCGTCGCAGGCCGAGGTTGCGCACCAGCAGCGCCGCCGGCCAGAACATGAAGGTGAGCACGGTGACCTTCGCGTTGGGGAGGTACGGGGCCAGCCAGGTGAGCTGCCCATGCTCCATGGCGACATGGTGCGAGCTGGGCTGCAGGGCGGGCACCAGACGGATCAGGAAGCGGCGCAGCGACTGGTCGCTGAACACCTCCAGGCAGAGAACTGCGCCTGCCACGCCCAGGCCCACCAGCGCTCCCACGGCCATCGCGCGGCGCGGACGCTCGTCGAGGTCCGGCAGCGTGTTGAGGACGATATGCAGCGTCCCCACCATCACGACCGCCAGCGCCACCGTCGTGGCGGCCGAGGCCAGGCTGAGCGACCACGACAGGTTGATCAGGAGATAGCCGGCTGCGAGCATCAGCGCCGTCGTCGTCAGCGATGGGGCGTACCACGGCAGGCGCCGCTGTGCCGCCCAGTACCAAGCCAGCGGCGCGATCGCGCAGACCGGCAGCAGCACCGTGGCCGTCATGGGAAACAACGCCCACAGCACGAGCCCCATCGCGGTCCATGCCGCGGTCAGCAGCCAAGCCGGCATCCCGGGCCTCCAGGCAGCAAAGGGTTGTGCGGACATCTCGGTCTCGCCGGCGCGCGGCGCCACCGGCTGCATCCTTGCCTCGGGCCGCGGCATGGCTGCAGCGGCCTCAGCCAAGCCGGCGCTCGCCTCGACCGGCGGGCGATAGCTCGGGCGCGGCGGTACAAGCGCTCGCCCGAGAAAGGCGGTTGCGGCCAGGATCAGCGCGTACATCGCCGTGGACGGACCTTCAGGAACCGATGAGCGGGGGGATCATGCCGAATTCCGCTCCCGCAGCAAGTGCCGGCTCGACAATGGCAGTGGAAGATCGGTGAGAAAGTATTATGTCGGACTGTCAGCTAACC
>JBAPMW010000548.1:0-6839 GCA_049278815.1 Hyphomicrobiaceae bacterium | reverse complement strand
ACCTACGGCTGGACCAATCCCGCCCCTCGGCGACAGCAGCCGGCAAACGGCTATAGCGGTTATCATGCAACTCTTCACTTGAACAACGCCGCGTTTTAGACAAAACTTACCAAGTTGTCGTACAGCCAATATTAGCGGTTGGCCGCAGGCCTAAGAGTTGGAATCATACCCGCATGGCTCGCATTGTCACGGCGCTCCTCATCCTGGCGTCCCTCTCATCCCTCGCCGAAGCCCAACGCAAGACCGCCGACGGCAGCGGGCGCGTGTTTCGCGACTGTTCGGGGTGCCCGGAGATGGTGGTGCTGCCGGCCGGGGAGTTCATGATGGGCTCGCCCGAGAGCGAGCGCGGCCGGGACAAGAACGAAGGGCCGCAACGCAAGGTTGCGGTTCCCTCGTTCGCCATGGGCAAGCACGAGGTGACGTTCGCCCAGTGGGACGCCTGTGTGGCCGGAAGCGGCTGCACGCACAAGGCCGGCGACGAGGGCTGGGGCCGCGGCCAACACCCCGTCATCAACGTGTCCTGGCATGACGCGACGGCATTCGTCGCTTGGCTCACACGCAAGACCGGCAAGACCTACCGGTTGCCCACCGAGGCGGAATGGGAGTACGCGGCGCGCGGCGTCACCACGGCGGAGGCACCGCACCCGCCGTTCGCCACGGGAGCGACCATCAACTACCAGCAGGCCAACTACGACGCCAACTTCAGATACGGCGAGCGCGGCCAGCCCGGCATCTTCCGGCAGAAGACGGTGGTCGTCGGCACCTTCCGCAAGAACGCCTTCGGCCTGCACGATGTGCACGGCAACGTGTGGGAGTGGGTGCAGGACTGCTATCGCGACAGCTACCAGGGGGCGCCGACCGACGGGTCGGCCGTGGTCGCGCCCGATTGCGGTCTGCGCGTCCTGCGCGGCGGCGCGTGGAACTATCACCCGCAGTTGCTGCGTTCAGCCTACCGGTATGCGACCGCGCCCGAGGTCCGGCTGGATATCGCCGGGTTCCGGGTCGCGTGCTCGCTTTAGCATCCTCAGTCTAGCGTCCTCAATCCGACAGGGTGAAGTGCAACGTGCGGTGCGGGTGGAGAGTATCGATGAGTAAAGTGCGTGCAGCGCGCGCGATGGGTGTGGGCCTTGCAGCAGGCCTGTTGGCTGCCGGCGCCGAGGCCGCGAGCGCCCAGGGCAGCCGCGAGACGAGGTTCGGCGGCAAGCCGATGCTGGCAGTGGTCTCGCTGGCCGATCAGCACGTCACGCTCTATGGGGCCCGCGGCAAGCTGATCCAGGCCCCCGTATCCAGCGGGGCGAAGGACTACGAGACGCCCGCGGGCATCTTCTCCATCGTGCAGAAGAAGGAGCACCACCGGTCGAACCTGTACGACGACGGTGAGATGCCCCACATGCAGCGCATCACCTGGACCGGAATCGCCCTGCACGCCGGCGCGCTGCCGGGCTATGCCGCCTCGCACGGCTGCGTGCGGCTGCCCGCCGCGTTCGCCCGCGATCTGTTCGACGCGACCGAGATGGGCATGCGCGTCATTATCGTGCGAGAGGATATGCGGCCCGCCGAGATCGTCCATCCGCTGCTGTTCAAGTCGAAGCCTGTGCCCAGGGAGCTTGGCCAGGGGATCGTCGTGCCCGAGCGCCGGGCGCAGCTGGGCAGAGGGGCGTCGGACGGCGAGATCGTGCCGGGGTCGGCGCGGCATGTGCGCATCCTGCAGTCGATTGCCACCGCGAAGGCCACAGAGTTGCAGGCGGCCGTCAAGCAGGTGAAGGCGACGCGCACCGCCGCAACCCGTGCCGCCGCCGAGGCGGCCGCGGCCCTGCGGTCCCTGCGGGCGGCGGAGCGCACCGTGACCCAGGCCGAGGGGGCTCTGAAGGCGGTGGAGAAGCAGATCGAGACGGCCACCTCGCCCGAGGCCAAGGAGCGGGCGGAGAAGGCCAAGGAGAAGGCGGCGGCCAGGGTGGACGAGGTCAAGGCCAAGCTGGAGACCGTCCAGACCCAGGAGCAGGCCAAGCGCGAGGCCGCAGAGCGCGCCGGCACCGAGGCCAACGCCGCGGTGGCGGCAAAGGAGCTCGCCGGCCAGGCGGCCGAGGACGCGGGCCGCAGCACCATGCCGGTGTCGGTGCTCGTGAGCCGCAAGATGAAGCGCCTCTATGTCCGCCGCGGCACGCACCCGGTGTACGAGGCGCCGGTGGTTATCAGCGATGCGGATAAGCCGATCGGCACCTTCGTGTTCACGGCGCTCGACCACCGGGGCACCCAGGGCGATCTGCGCTGGAGCGTGGTGGCCATGTACAAGGACCCGCTCAACATCCCGCCGGCCCCGAAGGAGCAGCCCCGCCGTGGCAAGGCCCACGGCTCCAAGGCCCCCAGCCCCACCGACGTGGCGGCCGCCAAGGCCGCACTCGACCGCATCGTCATCGACAAGAGGACGCTCGATATCATCGTGGGCGACGCGGTGCTGCCCACTGCCTCCCTCATCGTCTCGGACGAAGGCCCGAGCCGGGAGATCGGCAAGGACACCGACTTCATCCTGATCATGAGCGACGAGCCCCAGGGCGCCCTCAAGATCCGCCAGCGCGAGCCCAGGCCGAAGAGCTATTACGAGGACGATAACTTCTGGGGCTCCCCCTGGGGGAGCTATAAGTCTCCCAAGCGCACCTACAAGTCGCCGCCGTCCTCGCAGCCGTTCTTCTGGCCGTGGTGAGACGGTTGGAGGCGGGCTGTCGCGGAGCAAACCCCATTCGCGCCTGAGGGCGCGGATGGGTCGAAGGCCTATCTCAACCCCCCCAGCGCCTGCTCGAACCCCGCCAGGGACAGCGGGATGCCGACGCCTACCTCCTGCGTCCGGTAGATGATGAACACCAGCGTCTTGCCGGCCTTGAGCTTGCCCACCAGCGTTGCGTCCAGCAGCAGCTGGGCCTGGCAGCCGACGGCGAGGCACCGGTCGAAGGGGATGTGGCCCTCGTGCTTGGCGTCGATCTGGACGCCCAAGGCCTTGCCGAGGAACACGCCCAGCGGCGTGACGACGCGCATGGTGAGCTTGCCGTCGGAGTGCTTCTGAACGATGGCGGTGAGGCCGACGTTCTGATTGTCCTCGGCGGTCACGCTCTGGACCGCGCCGCAGATCTCGTTCTTGGCGCCGGGCGGGGGCGGGCGGCAGACAACCTGCCAGTCGCCATGCTGGCTCTTGACGGCGCCGCCCTCAAGGATCTGGGCGTGAGCGGGCCACATCGACACGAGGACAAGGAGAACGGCCAGAGCGGGACAGACAGCGGGCCCCCACCGGCCCCCTGACGAGCCCACGGCGCGAGCCCAAGACCCAACCACGCGCGACACGCCGGCGGACCGGCGGCTGACGATCGACGAAAGACCCAAGCTGCTCTCCTGCGAGACCACGTTTCCCCACTTGAATTGCATACAAGCGGCGCACGACGCCCCCTCGGGCCGAGGCGCCGCTAGAGCCCCAGCCACGCCTCGCCGTCTCGCCAAAGATTCCGACCAAATTGCGGGCGGGCGCTCCCGGCAGCGGCTTGTAGCCGGCCGCGGCGCCACACTGCAATCGCTTCGGCAGACCTCGGCCTCACGCCGACTTCGCGCGTGCAAATGCCGCACGGGCCCGCCCTTGAGCCGCTCTTGGCCTTGCTGTTTGGTGGCAGCGTTAATCGGACCCCTCCCGTCCAGCTTTGACTGCTCGATGCCGGTGGGAGACGTGGCGCTATGGCGGCGCGAGCAGACGGCAGCAGCAGCCGCCCAAGGTGGCGGTTGCGCCAGGGGCAGGAACGGGCCTAAAGGACGGGCCCGGGACGAGGTGGCCACCGGGGCTTCCCCGGCACCGAGCTAACGACCGGAAACGAGAAGCACTCGCAATGTCGGGAACAAATCGCAGCGCAGCCGATCTGCCGCGGTGGCTCGCGGGCCTCCCAGGCGCCCTGACGGGCGTCGCGGCGGTCCTTCTGTCGATGGCGTTGGGCGCAGGGCTCTTTGCGGCGCCGGCTGCGGCCCGCACCGGCCAGCCGGCCAACGGCCAGCTCGGCTTCCAGGAGCCGGTCACGCCGATAGCGGAGCAAATCTATCGGCTGCACGAAATCGTCAACGTCATGATCTTCGCCATCACGGCTTTCGTGCTGGGGCTCATGCTCTGGGCGATGTGGCGCTACAGCGAGAAGCGCAACCCGGTGCCGTCGCGGACCACTCACAACACCACGGTCGAGGTGCTGTGGACGGTGATCCCGGTCTGCATCCTGGTCGTCATCGCCATCCCCTCCTTCCGGCTCCTCTATGCCCAGTACACCTTCCCGCCGCCGGACCTCACCATCAAGGCCGTCGGCCACACCTGGAACTGGACGTACGAGTACCCAGACCAGAAGTTCAGCGTCAATTCCGTGATGCTGGATGAAGCCGGCCGCAAGGAGTGGACGGATGCCGGCATGCCGTCGGACCAGGTGCCGCGCAACCTGGCCGTCGACAAGGAGATCCTGGTGCCGGTGAACAAGGTGGTCCACGTCCTGGTCACGTCGACGGACGTGATCCATGCGTGGCGCGTCCCCTCGTTTGGCTCGATGACGGACGCCGTGCCGGGCCGGATGACGGCGACCTGGTTCAAGGTCACGAGGGAAGGCATCTACTTCGGCCAGTGCTCGGAGCTGTGCGGCAAGGACCACGCCTTCATGCCCATCGCCGTCCGCGTCGTGAAGGACGACGTGTTCAAGGCGTGGGCCGACGCCACCAAGGCGCGCGACCGCAAGAAGATCAAGGAGATCATCCTGCAGGTGGCGAAGGAGCAGGCCGGCCAGAAGGTTGCTGCGCAGTAAGGCAGCGGGGCCGTTTCAGCCGGGCCCTCGGTCAGGCCGTGGGGCGGCGGCGGAACGCCGGGGCGCACGAGATCGGGCGAATGCAAGGGTAGGCGACAATGGCGAGCAAGGCGCATGCTGAGGGCGGGCACCACGCCCAGGACGGGCACACGCCCTATGGGCCGATGCGGTGGCTGAACTCCACCAACCACAAAGACATCGGCACGATGTACCTCCTGTTCGCCATCGCCGCCGGTGTCATCGGCGGCTTCCTGTCGGTGGTGATGCGCATGGAGCTGCAGGAGCCGGGCCTCCAGTATTTCGCCGACGGCCACGCGTTCAACGTCTTCGTCACCGGCCACGGCCTCGTCATGGTGTTCTTCATGGTGATGCCGGCCATGATCGGCGGGTTCGGCAACTGGTTCGTACCGCTCATGATCGGCGCGCCCGACATGGCCTTCCCACGCATGAACAACATCTCGTTCTGGCTGCTGCCGGCCTCGATTGCGCTGCTGCTCATGTCAATGTTCGTCCCGGGGACGACGGGCGGCGACGGCGCCGGCACAGGCTGGACCGTCTATGCGCCGCTCTCGACCCACACCGGCCATCCGGGCCCGGCCGTGGACTTCGCCATCCTGTCGCTGCACCTGGCAGGCGCGTCCTCGATCCTCGGCGCCATCAACTTCATCACCACCATCTTCAACATGCGCGCGCCGGGCATGACGTTGCACAAGATGCCGCTGTTCGTGTGGTCGGTGCTGGTCACGGCCTTCCTGCTGCTCTTGGCGCTGCCGGTGCTGGCGGGCGCCATCACCATGCTGCTCACCGACCGCAACTTCGGCACCACGTTCTTCCAGGCGCAGGGCGGCGGCGATCCGCTGCTCTACCAGCACCTGTTCTGGTTCTTCGGCCACCCCGAGGTGTACATCCTGATCCTGCCGGGCTTCGGCATGATCAGCCAGATCGTCTCCACCTTCTCGCGCAAGCCCGTGTTCGGCTATCTCGGCATGGCCTACGCCATGGTGGCCATCGGTTTCATCGGCTTCATCGTGTGGGCGCACCACATGTACACGTCCGGCATGGGGGTGGACGTCCAGGCCTACTTCATGTTCGCCACCATGGTGATCGCGGTGCCCACGGGCGTGAAGATCTTCTCCTGGATCGCCACCATGTGGGGCGGCTCGATCCAGTACCGTGCGCCGATGCTGTGGGCGCTCGGGTTCATCTTCCTGTTCACCGTGGGCGGCGTGACGGGCGTGATGCTCGCCAACGCCGGCGTCGACCGCAACATGCACGACACCTACTACGTGGTGGCGCACTTCCACTACGTGCTCTCCCTCGGCGCCGTGTTCGCCATCTTCGCCGGCTGGTACTACTGGTTCCCGAAGATGTCGGGCTACATGTACAACGAGGCCATCGGCAAGCTGCACTTCTGGCTCACCTTCATCGGCGCCAACGTGCTGTTCTTCCCGCAGCATTTCCTCGGGCTCGCCGGCATGCCCCGCCGCTACGTCGATTACCCTGACGCCTTCGCCTATTGGAACTGGTGGTCGTCGGTCGGCTCCTACATCACGGCCACCGCCACGATCCTGTTCGTGGTCTCCATGCTCTACGCCTACTTCGTCGCCCGCCAGAAGGCGGCAAGCAACCCGTGGGGCGCCGGAGCCACGACGCTCGAGTGGACCCTGCCCTCGCCACCGGCCTTCCACTCCTACGAGACGCTGCCGGTCTTCAAGGAGACGGCGCATCACTGATTGGGTGCGCGTCCAGGACCCGACAATGGGCCGCAATGGCTGAGCTAGGCATCCAGACTGGCACCCTCCGCCCCGCGCGCGTCGCGGAAGGGAGCATCGGCGACTTCATCGCGCTGATGAAGCCGCGCGTGATGTCGCTCGTCGTGTTCACGGCACTCGTCGGCATGGTGCTGGCGCCCGAGCAGCCCCATCCCGTGCTCGCTGCCATCGCGCTCCTGTGCATCGCGGTCGGGGCGGGCGCCTCCGGCGCCCTCAACATGTGGTACGACGCCGACATCGACGCCATGATGCAGCGCAC
>JBAPMW010000547.1:0-1744 GCA_049278815.1 Hyphomicrobiaceae bacterium | reverse complement strand
GCGGATCTGCTCCAGGGCTGCCGGTTGCCGGTATTCGAGGAAGCGGAAGAACGACTTGATCGCCGCCAGCCGGACGTTGCGCGTCACGGCCGCGTTCTTGCGCACATCCTCCAGATGCTCGAGGAAGGCGGTGACCCGGCGAGCATCAATCTGCTCCAGCGTCAGCGCCGATGGTGAGATCTTCAATCTCCCGGCAGCGAAGACGAACAGCAGCTGGAAGCTCAGGGCATAGGAGTCTTGCGTGTGCCGGCTGGCGCCACGCTGCCGGGAGAGCGTCTCGCGCAGGAACGCCTCGATGAGGGTAGCGATCGGCGTAATGACCGCCCTCCCTCGCACAGGAACTCTTCGCCGGCCGCAGCGACATCACGCATGAGGTCGGCGGTGGCCTCGAGATACCAATAGGTCGCATAGATGTTGACGTGGCCCATGTAGGTGGCTAGCGCCACCATGTGCGCTCCGCACCGACTCCGCCCAGCCGGGCTGCCCTGCAACGCACGCACGGCGAACGTATGCCGCAGATCGTGCAGTCGAGGGCGGCGCGCCGTCCTCGATCGGACGCCGGCCCGGCCGATCAGCCTGTCGAAGGTCTCTTTGACCGCGATGTAGCGGAGTGCCAGACCACGCTTGTCGACGAACACCGGATCATCGTGCGAGCGCGTCCGGCGACGCGCCAGATAGCGTTCCAGGCCCGCTGCTGCCGTGTCGTGCAGTGGCGCCAGTCGCGTCTTGCGGAACTTGGTCTCGCGGATCAGCAGGCCGTCGCCGGTCACGTCGGCGACAGTCAGCCTCAGGGCTTCGGAGATCCGCAACCCGGTGGCCGAGAGCAGGGCGATCAAGGTCGCAAAGGTAAGCGGGCGCAAGCCGCCCTTGGGTCGAAGCCGCAGCGCAGCCTCGACCAGGCGATCGATCTCGTCTGTCGAGTAGATGTGCGGCGTGCGGCGCCTCTTGCGAGCGCCGAAGTGATTGGCCGGCGGCAGCTCATGCCGAGCATCCTCAATCTGGATATGGCACACGAAGCGGCAGACGGCTTTGAGCCGTGTATCGCGTTGTGCCACGGATGGCCCGAGTGCGGCCCAGTCGATGGCTGTTTGCGTTTGCACGTGCGTTTGCCCGTGCTCGGCCGCGAAGGCGGCAAAGCTCTTCAGCAAGTACTCCGCATTCGACATCGCGAAGCCCGTGGCGCGGCGCAGGGCGAGATAGGTCTCGATGGCGTTGAGCATCACAACACCTCCGGCCAGGGCTGAGCGACCTGCTTCAGGAGCGCGACATCGGCCTTGGCGTAGTAGGCTGTCGTGTCGACGCCCCGATGCCGCAGCACCAGGCCGATCTTCTCGAGCGGAACGCCATGGCGCAGCATCTCGGTCGCCGCCGTGTGCCGCAGGACGTGTGCCCCCTTGACCGGCGTCACGATGCTGGCCCGCTTCATGATGCGCTTCACCACCGACGAGATGCCGTCGCCCTTTCGGAAGGGCCGATAGGGAGCGATCGTGCGCAGGAACACGTGATCACTCCGACCGACGGAAGGCCGGCATTCGAGATAGGCGGCGACCGCATTCCCGACGTCTTGCGGCAGCGGCAGGCGGACCTCGTAGCGCGACTTGCCCGAGACCCGCAGCGTGCCCATCTGCCATTCGATGTCGGTGAGACGCAGTTGCGCGACGTCGCCGGCCCGCAACCCGAGGCGGGCCAACAACAGCACGATCGCGCAATCACGCCTGCGCGCACCGGCGTCGCCATCACAGGC
>JBAPMW010000546.1:0-4624 GCA_049278815.1 Hyphomicrobiaceae bacterium | reverse complement strand
CCTAATCTACAGTCGGCCCGTTGTCGAAGGTGCACGTTCCGTCAGTCGACACACAGAATTCCAAGGCGGTGAGGTTAGCACTGACCATCATCTCAGAATCGGTCGGAGAGCCGTTTGAGCGCTGGCGGGCCTTCGACTATAGCCTCGAACTTGCGGCGGAGAATAATGGGATCGATCTCCACATTGTGGCCCGTGCAGCCGAAACTCCGACGTCTACGAGGAAGTCCAAGTCTGCGCAGCGCATGCACAACCGCAACCTAACGAGGCGAAGGCGGGCATTCGCAACTCAGCAGAACCTAGGAACGGCTCCAACCAGGGCCAAGCCCTGGAACGGCAGCAGCTCAGCGCTCCCTGGGATCGAGTGCATCGCGCAGGCCGTCGCCCAGGACGTTGAAGGACAGGACGGCGAGGAAGATGGCGAGGCCGGGCCAGATCGCCATCCACGGCGCGTTGGTGAGGAAGCGCTGGGCGGTGTTGAGCATCGATCCCCACGACGGCGCCGGCGGCTGCTGGCCGAGGCCGAGAAAGGAGAGGCTCGCCTCGGCGATGATGGCGGTGGCGATGGAGATGGTCGCCTGCACGATCAGCGCCGGCATGATGTTGGGCAGAATGTGCTTCACGGCGACCCGTACCGGCGGATTGCCGACCGCGCGCGCCGCCTCCACGTAGTCCTCGACCTTGACCGCCATCACCTGCCCACGGGTCAGCCGCACGAAGACCGGCGCGGCGGTGAGGCCGATGGCGATCATGGCATTCTCCAGCGACGGCCCAAGAAACGCCGCCAGCGCAATGGCGAGGATCAGGAATGGTATGGCCAGCATGGCGTCGGTGATGCGACCAATGACGGCATCGATCCACTTGCCGCCGTAGCCGGCCAACAGCCCGATCGGCACGCCAAGCCCGAGCGCGATGGAGATCGAGACCACGCCGGCCAGCAGCGAGGCGCGCGCGCCGAAGATCACGCGCGAGAACAGATCGCGGCCCGACTCGTCGGTGCCGAACCAGTGCTGCAGCGAGGGCGGCTTGCGGATGGAGGTCCAGCTCTGCTGCGTCGGGTCGTAGGGCGCAATCAGCGGCGCGAGGATGGCGATCAGAAGGAACAGGACGATAACGAAAAGGCCGAACACGGCGCTCTTGCGCTTGAGCAGGCGGCGCCAGGCGCGGGCGCTGGGGCTCTCGTGGGGCAGGTCGACGGCCACTGCTTGCGAAACCGCCATGGCTAGCTCCTGAGCCGCGGATTGATGAGCACGTAGGCGATGTCGGCAAGGAGGTTGAGGAGAATGTAGGTCGTGGCGGTGATGAGGGTGACGCCCTGCACCACCGCGTAATCGCGATTGAACACGCTGTCGACGACCAGCTTGCCGAAGCCCGGAATGGAGAACACCTGCTCCGTCAGGACGGCGCCGGAGAGCAGAGTCCCGAGCTCGAGCGCTCCCAGCGTCACCACCGGGGTCAAGGCGTTGCGCATGGCGTGCTTGAGGACGACGATGCGCTCAGACAGACCCTTGGCGCGGGCGGTGCGGACGTAGTCGCTGCTCATCGCCTGCAGCATGGCGCTGCGTGTGTGGCGCATGAGCACGGCGGCGAAGGAGTTGCCGAGCACGAAGGCCGGCAGGATGGTGGTCTGCAGCGACAGCCAGGGGTCCTCGAACGGGCTGACGTAGCCCGAGGCCGGCAGCCAGCCGAGATGCACGGCGAACAGAAAAATCAGCATGATCCCGAGCCAGAAGTTCGGCGTCGAGATTCCCCACAGCGCCACCACGTTGACCGCATAGTCGATGGGCGTGTCCTTCTTCACGGCCGAGATCACGCCGGCGGTGACGCCGATCGTCAGCGAGATGATGATAGCCATCAGGGCGAGCTGCAGGGTGACGGGGAACTTCTGCTGGATCAGGGTGAGCACCGGCTCCTTGAGGCGCATGGACTCGCCGAGATTGCCCGACAGCACGCCGCCGACCCAGTAGACGTACTGGATATGGAGGGGCTGATCGAGGCGGTACTGCTTGCGGATCTGCTCCAGCACCTGCTCATCGCGCTCCTCGCCGGCCATGGCGAGCGCCGGATCGCCGGGTAGCAGCTGCTGGAGGCCGAAGATGATCACCGACACGAAGAACAGCGTCGGTATCAGCTGGAGGAGGCGCCTGCCGAGGAAGATCAGCATGGTGTGCGTGTCATGCCGGGGGTTGTCCCCGGCATCCAGTCATCCACGAGTGCCGGAGCAAGCGGTGGGATAGATCCCGGGCACAAGGCCCGGGATGACACAGGTTTTGCGGCGTCGGCATCATGTTGCGCAGCGCACTCTCTAAGGTTTGAGCTTCACGCCGACCACACGCACCAACCCATCGGGAAGCTGCCTGTAGCCCTCGAGCTTGGCGCCGTGGGCGATGATGACCAGCCGGTGGTAGAGATAGATGATCGATCCCTCGCGCAGATACTTCTCCGCGATCTTGCCGTAGATGGCCTTGCGATCCTCGAACCGGCTGGACTTGCGGGCATCGGCGAGCCACTGGTCGACCTGCGGGTCGCAGTAGTCGCCGTTATTCTGCGGCGCCTTGCACTTGTGGAAGATGTAGCTGTTGCCGTCCGGGTCGACGCGGCCGCTCCAGGCAAGAAACATGGCCTGGAAGCGACCCGCTTCCATTTCCTTGAGCGAGGTCGCGAACTCGGTGACACGGATCTTCATGTCGAAGCCCGCTTCCTTGGCCATGGCCTGGATCACCTCGGCCACCTGCCGGCTTTCGGGGTTGTTTGGCACCATGAAGTCGACGGCGACCGGCGTCGCCACACCGGCGTCAGCGAGCAGCTTCCTCGCCTTGGCCAGGTCGCGCCCGGGCACCGGAAACTGCTGCTGGTAGTAAGGGTTCCTGGGGCTTACCCATTGATTGCCGGGCAGCACCTCGCCGTTGAAGACGACATCGGAGAGGGCCTTGCGGTCGATCGACGCCTCCAGTGCCTGGCGCACACGCGGGTCCTTGCCGAACGGGCCGTTCTTGCCGGCGTCGCCGTTCGCCAGATTTAGGGTGAGGCCCTGGTAGCCGATCTCGATCTGGGTGGCGACCTTGAGCCTGGGATCGGCCTTGATCTCCTTAAGGTCGGTGGCGAGCGCGCGCTCAATCAGATCGAGGCTACCCGACTTGAGATTGGCCAGCCGCACGGTCGACTCCACGATCGGCCGGAAGACGATCCGATCGATGTGAACGTTGGCCGCGTTCCAGTACTGGGGAAACTTCTCGAGCACGATGCGGTCCTGCTGCACGCGCTCGACGAACTTGAAGGGTCCGGCACAGACCGGCCTAAGGCCGAATTTGTCGCCCGCCTCCTTGATCGCCTTCGGGCTCAGGATCATGCCGGCGCGGTCCGTGAGCTGGGCGATGAGCGGCGAGAACGGGCTCTTCAGAAGGAGACGAACCGTTGACGGATCGACCGTCTCGACCTTGTCGACGGCGGCGAGCTCAGGCTTGCGGAACGAGCCCGTCATGGTCATGTGCCGCTCCAGGCTGGCCTTGACCGCCTGGGCATCCATCGCTTCGCCGTCGTGGAAGCGGACGCCCTGGCGCAGCTTGATGGTGACCTCCTTGCCGTCCTCGGAGACCTCGTGCGACAGCGCCAGCTGCGGCACCAGGTTGAGCTTCTCGTCGATGTCGAACAGCCGGTCGCACAGCGATGCGAACACGATGCGGCCGACATAGGTGCGCGCCAGCGTCGGATCGAGCACGTCCGGGTCCTCGGCGAGGCCGATGCGCAGCGTCGTTTGCGCCGTGGCCGGCGCAATGGCCAAGAAGAGGGCGGCAACCGCTGTTCCGAGAATACTTGGCCGTTTCATGAGACTGCTCCCCGAGCTGGCGCGACGCGCGCTTCTTAGTGCTGCACCCCGGCATCGAATGCCCGAAATAGCCGCTGCAGCCCAGGCGACAAGTCCGGCGCGGCAGCGGATACGGGCGGCACCGAGGAAACTATGTCCCGCCACAGGTGGCAAGCGGTAGCACGCGCCCCATCGCGAGCAAGCTCAGGAGGTGTGTGTCTGCAAACCTCTTGTGCATACGCACAACGCGGATGGAGATGGCAGCCGGACGGCGGGGCGAGCGCGCTCGGCGGATCGCCGGGCAGCAGCCGGCGCTGCCGGCGCACCCGTGCCGACGGCACCGGCACCGCAGACAGCAAGGCCTGCGTGTAGGGATGTCGCGGGGCAGCGAAAATAACGTCGCAGGCGGCGCTCTCGACGATGCGTCCGAGGTACATGACCGCCACCCTGGTGGCGATGTGCCTCACCACCGCGAGGTCGTGGCTGATGAAGATGTAGGCGAGCCCCAGGCGCTGCTGGAGATCCGTGAGCAGGTTCAAGATTTGGCTGCGGATCGACACGTCGAGCGCGGAGACCGGCTCGTCGCACACAACCAACCTCGGCCGCAGGGCGAGCGCGCGGGCGATGGCGATGCGCTGGCGCTGGCCGCCGGAGAACTCGTGCGGGTAACGCTGCGCGTGGGCGGCCTGGAGGCCGACCAGGCGCAAGAGGTCGGCCGCACCCTCGCGGCGGCCCGCCGGGGACAAGTCCGTATGCAGCAGGAGCGGTTCGGCCAGCATCTCGCCCACCGTCATGCGCGGGTTAAGCGAGCCGTAGGGGTCC
>JBAPMW010000545.1:0-13407 GCA_049278815.1 Hyphomicrobiaceae bacterium | reverse complement strand
GGCTGGGTGCGATCCTGGCGATGGCGTCGAACCTGGCGTTTGCCTGGCTCTACTTCCAGCCGGTCGGCACCGGTGCGCTCACCGTCGCCATCGTGGTGGAGAACTTCACCGGCTCCATCGGCACCGTGATCTTCGTCGCCTATCTCTCCGCGCTCTGCAACAGCCCGCTGCACACGGCAACGCAATACGCGCTTCTCACGGCGCTGGCCTCCACCGGGCGCACGCTGCTCTCCTCGGGTACGGGCTACATGGTCACGGCCATCGGCTGGCCGCTGTTCTTCGTCGCCACCGCCGTCGCTGCCCTGCCGGCGCTGGCGCTGATGGCGTGGTTGCAGCGGCGTGGACACTTCGCACTGCTCGATGCGGAGAGGAACGGCAGATAATGCCTGGGTAAGGACGCGGGCTGTGCAAATCCTTTCGCTTGTGGTAGGATTTTCTTCATGCACCTGAGCATCGAAGCCGAGCTTGAGGACGACGGCCGCTGGATTGCAGAAATCCCGCAGCTCCCCGGCGTCCTGGCCTATGGCGCGACACCAGAAGAGGCAACAGCACGGGCAGAAGTACTCGCGCTCGCGCGTTGGCTGAGCGTCTGGAGCATGGAGAGGCCAAGCCCGTGGAGATCAGGATCTCACTGCCGGCGGGGCCGTCCGCGAAGGCGCGGCGCGTCCTGGCTGCCCTCGTTAGGATCGGGTGGCAGGTGAGTCGGCAAGCCGGCTTCCACACGACGCTGTCCCGGCACGGTTAGCCGACTACGTATTTGCCTTCCACGACAACGACGAGATCGGCCCGCGCATGCTGGCGCGTATTGCGTGGCACACGGGCTTGAAACCCGGCGACCTCTGAGGTTGGGTGATACCGTCCCAGCGAAGTTTTGACCGTAGCGGGATCAGCGCCGCGCACCACCGGCGCCACACTTGCCGCGGCCGCCCGCCCGCGACGCGACAGCGCCACCAACCTCGCACCTCACTCCGACGTCATCCCCGTGCACGCGGGGACCCAGGTCACCTTTCAAAGAGGGGGAGCGCCCAATTCAGAGGAACCCGCGCCACGGACACCCGTTTCTCTGTGCACTGGGTTCCCGCCTGCGCGGGAATGACGCTTGCTGATACCGTCCCAGAAACTCTTGACGGTAGCTGCGATCAGCTTCTCGATCCAATCATCACGATCAGCGATCCCGGGGTCACGACATTCGTGTGACGGGGTTGTCAGGCCTTCGCCTGAAGCCGCGCGTAGGCGGCGCCCACACGCGAGATCAGCCGATCGAGGTGGCCGCCCGAATACCCCTTGTCGGCTGCCAGCGCGATCAACCGGTCGCCCTCGGCGGCCTCGCCGCGCACGTAGGCGATGACGGCCAGATTGTAACAGGGGATCGCATAGTCGGCGTCGTTCCGAATGGCGTGACGCAAGTCCCTCTCGGCCTGGTCGATCTCACCCAGCTCCATGCGCGCCGCACCGATGTTGTTGCGCGCCATCGCCTCCACGTTCCAGGTGTAGATGCCGTATTGGCAATAAATCAAATGGCGCCTCCACGGCTCGCGCTGCAGGTCGGCGAGGAACGCGTGGCCGGCCTCGATCGCCGCGTGGAACCGCTTCTGATCGACCAATACGCGGCTGCGGAAGAGATCCCCCAGGTAGTAGCGGCCGACCCGGCCCGGAACGAGCAGGAAAAGGCCAAACGCCACGAACCCCGCCATGCCGGCCGACGCGTAGACCGCCACGACCAGCGCTGTCAGCGCCAGGACGGCAAGCACGTAGAATAGCTGATAGCGGCGCGTGCGACTCATGGGCATCTCTGCACGCGTGCTGAATGCAGGAGGCTCAAATTCAATGACTGCTCGAAAGAAGGCAGCGCGTGGTGGGTTGGCCGCGCCAACCCACCGGCGCCGGTCGCTATTCGACCTTGATGCCCTTCTCCTTGAAGTACTTGAGCGCGCCCGGATGCCAGGGGATGCCGGCGCGGCTGGACGTCTGCCACTCGAGCTTGATGTTGAGCGCCTCCTTGTGCACCAGCGCCAAGTCCGCCCGCTTCTCCAGCATGATGCGCGTCAGGTCGTAGGCCAGCTTCTCGTCCGTGCTGGCGGTCACGGCCATGATGTTCCAGACCGTGTTGTTCTTGGCGTCGGCCGTCATGCCCTTGTAGGTGGTGGCCGGGATGGTCGCCTCGGCGTAGAGCTTGCCGTACTTGTCGTTCATCTTCTTGGTGAAGTGGGAGATGTCGAGGATCTTGATCGTGGTGTTGGGCGTCGAGGCGAGATCGGTGACGGCCGCCGTCGGCAGGCCACCCACCCAGAAGAACGCCTCGATCTTGCGGTCCTTCAGGGCGTTGACGCTCTCCGCCACGCCGAGCCGCTCCCTGGTCATGTCCTTTTCGGGATCGAGGCCGGCTGCCTCGATCACGCGCAGGGCGTAGACTTCGGTGGCGCTGCCCGGCGAGCCGGTGGACACGCGCTTGCCCTTCATGTCCTCGACCTTGGTGATGCCGGTGCCGTCCACCGTGACCACGTGCATGTGGTTGGGGTACATGACGACCAGTGCCCGGATCGGCAGCTTGCCGCTCTTGAACTTGCCGGTACCGTTGATCGCGTCCCAGGCGGCATCCACCTGGGTGAAGGCGATGTCGGCCTTGCCGGAGGCGATCAGCTGCAGGTTCGCCACCGAGCCGCCGGTGACCTGTGCCGTGGCGGTGACGCCGGGCAGCGTCTTGCCCAGGATGTTGCCGAAGCCGCCGCCCAGCGGATAGTAGACGCCGCCGGTGCCGCCGGTGACGATCGACAGCTGCTTGTGCTGGGCCTCGGCACCGGTTCCCCCGATGGCGGCAGCCATGCTTGCAGCCGTGGCGACAGCCAGTAGCGTTCTGAACTTCATCGGCTCGTGCCTCCCTTGGATCTTGCGATTCTGGGACGCGACCGCCCATGGAATTTCCATGGACCCGCGACCTCTCGTGCCTGCTTAACCGATGGGCCGCGCGTGCGGCAAGCTGAACGGATGGCGGAGGAGACCCGATTTTCGCGCGCGGCCCGTGGTTTGGCGCCTGGGGGAGGGGTTTCACCCGGCGACCGGGCCGGGCGGAAAAGATCGCCCCGGCGGGGGTGCACCGGGGCGATCAGTCGGGGCAATGCGCTGCCGCAAGCCGACGAGGAGGCGCAAGGGGGACGCGCTTGGCTCACGATCAGCATGGATAGGACTCATAATACAGTCGGAACGAAAAGTGAACACTGAATCGTACAGTGTCTGTGCACAATGCCCCGGCCGGGCCATCGTCGCGAAAACAGATGCGGCGCGACCGCAGAGGATGTACATCGCTGGCCGCCGGCCGCGATGGTGCTGCGACCAGCGCAGCGGCGGCATCTGAGGGAGCGGACACACCATGTCGAGACGGTCGACCCGGGGCTTCGTGGGCTCCCTCTGCTTCATCAGCTTGGCAAGCGGCCTGCGCATCGCCGCCTGCATCGGCGCCGCGTGGTTGATGCTGAGTGGAGCCGCGGCCGATCCGTTCCAGCTCAGGGACGAGGTCGGCAAATTCGCTGCCACCTTCCCCGCCGAGCCGGCGCTGGACAAGGCGGAGGGGGCATCGGAGAGCGGCCCGCACGTGCACTACACCTGGGGCGTGGATGTGGAGGAACGGCACTTCTCGGTCACCTACACCGAGTACCGCACGCCGCCGGCCAAGAACTACGACAAGAACGTGATGCTGCTTCTGAAGGCGACCAACGGGCGGCTGGTGAGCCAGGCCAAGTTGGACCTGGCCGGCATTGACGGCCGCGAGGTCGTCACCCTGCTGCCCAACAATGCGGTGCTGCGCCAGCGCCTGTTCCAGGTGGGCAACCGCCTCTATCAAGCGGTCTATGGCGGGCCCTTCGGCACGGAGACAAGAGCGGACGTGGAGACGTTCATGACGTCGTTTCAGCTGCTGAAGTAGCGGATGCATGACGGCAGAGCAGCAGCTGGCGGCAGCGGCCCGGATCTGCGACCGGGCCCCTCGTCACTTATGGGGGTTGAAGATTTGCGCCGAGGGCGAGGGGCGGCTCTGCGGCTGACGCCCGGCCCGGATTGCGATACTAGATTGGCTGCGAAACGCGTTTCGCGATCTCAGGCAAAGGCATGAGCGAGGGAACCGTGCCGCAACGGCCGCTGTTTCGGCCGCGGGGCCGGCGATCGATCTGATGGTCCTGGCAGGCGTCAAGCGCGCCTTCTCCGACGATGTCGCCATCGACCTCGGCACCGCCAACACGCTGGTGCACGTGGTGGGGCGCGGCGTCATCATCGACGAGCCCTCGGTGGTGGCGGTGCTGGCACGAGGCCCCACGCGCACCGTGCTGGCCGTCGGCCTCAAGGCCAAGGCCATGCAGGTGCGCCCGCCGCCCGAGCCGGTCGAGATCCTCCATCCCATGCGCGACGGCGTGATCGCCGACTTCATCGCCACCGAGGAAATGCTGCGCCAGTTCATCGTCCGCGCCAAGACCATGCTGGGGTTCCGCCGCCCGCGCATCCTGGTGTGCGTGCCGGCTGGGGCCACGCCGGTGGAGCGGCGCGCCGTCTACGAGACGGCGCTGTCGGCCGGCGCGCGGCGCGTGCACCTCCTGGAGGAGCCGGTGGCGGCAGCACTGGGCGCGGGCCTGCCCGTCGATGGACGCCAAGCCTTCATGGTGGTGGACATCGGCGGCGGCACCACCGATATCGCCGTCCTGGCCGAAGGCAACGTTGTGCAGGCGCGCTCGCTGCGCGTGGCCGGCAACGCTTTTGACGAGGCAATCGTGCGCTACGTGCGCCGCAAGCACCACCTGGTGGTTGGCGAGGCGAGCGCCGAGCGCATCAAGATCGAGGCCGGCACCGCGCTCGCCGTGCCCAACGGCCGGCAGGTGGAGGTGCACCTCAAGGGCCGCGACCTGCGCGACGGCCGGATGAAGAGCCTGGTGCTCACCCAGGCGGATCTGGCCGACGCCCTCTCGCACCCGGTCGGCGAGATGGCCGAGTTCATCCAGCGCGCCATCGAGGACCTGCCCGCCCACATCGCCGCCGACGTGACCGGCCAGGACATCGCGCTCACCGGCGGCGGCGCCCTGCTTGACCGGCTCGATATGGCGCTGGAGCGCCGCGTCGGTGCCAGGTTCAAGGTGCCGGAGACGCCGATGCACTGCGTCATCCGCGGCAGCGCCACGGTGCTGGCCGAGCTCGACGTCCGCCGGCACCTGCTGGTGGGGCCGTGAGGCGGCCGTTGGCGTAGGTTGGGTCTTCGCTGACGCTCAACCCAACCTACGCCAGGGCCGTCCTGAACCGCACCCGACACTCGGCCAGATCGAGGTTGCGCTTGTACGCCGGCGGCTCGCTGGGCTTGACGCGCAGGAGCACGAAGGCGGTCCCGTTACCCTCGCGGATCAGGCGGGCACCGGCGGCGATCTCACTCTCGTTCCCGATGGCAAGGGTGCGCTTGATGCCGGAGCCGGCGGCGATCTTCTCCAGGTCGACGCCGAGGCTGGTGTGGCTCTGCTGGTAGCCGGTCTCGCCGTAATAGCCGTTGTCGACGCACACGATCGACAGGTTGGGCGGGTTGAGCACGGCAATGGCGGCGAGCGACCCCAGATTCATGAGCAATTCGCCGTCGCCCGTCACCACCAGCACGCGCTTGTCGGGACGCGCCAGGGCCAGGCCGAGGCCCATCATGGTGGCCCCGCCCATCGCGCCCGCCATGGTGTAGATATGGGCGCCGTCATTGGTGAGTGCCGCCACGTCGCGCGACGTGCCGGCGAGCCCCGCGACGATCAGGAAGTCCTCGTGCCGCCCGATCAGCGCCGGCACGGCCTCAACGCGGTCGAGCACGAACCCCTGCGCGATCGCATCGGCCATCGCCTCGGTCTCGATCGTCATTCTCTGTCCCCCTCAGAACTTCTTCGCTCCGAGGAGCCTTTGAGTGAGCAGCACCGCCACGGCACTGCCGGCCTGGAAGGCCGTGGTGAGCGCGGCACTGACGATGGGCACCACCTCGTCCGGCGTCTCGGCGCGCAGGACGATCACGCCCATGGCCTCCAGCACCTTCTGGGTTGCCTGGCCCATGGGATACTGCCATGGGTTGCCCTCGCCGAAGTCGCCGCGCATGCTGACGAGCGTCAGGAACGGGAAGCGTCCGCCGGTCGTCAGGGACAGCATGTTGATGCAGTTGCCCGCCCCGCTGCTCTGCATCAGGAGCACGCCGCGCGCGCCGCCCAGGTCGGCACCCGCCAGCAGCGCCACGCCCTCCTCCTCGGTGGTGAGCGCCACCGCGTGCACCCCCGGATCGGCCAGCGCCCGCTCGATCAGGATCTTGTGGCCGCCGTCCGGCACGTAGGCGACCTGGGTGACGTTGTGCTGGCGCATAAGGTCGTAAACCTCATCTTGCCAGCGGGGGAGTGCTGTGGGGGTGCTCATCGGGGTGGGGATCGCAGGTTGGCAACCACAACGACCGTAGCCCAATTCCGGGCTGGCTCAAACCCTTGTCGGCCCCACCCACCGACGCTGGTAACATTTTCTTCGAGCGGCTGTGGCGGTGCAGGCCTGCAAACAGCACTGCTTGCATGCATGTTTATTGAGAGATAGCTTGCCCTCACCGGCGAGGTAACGCCCTTTGTCTGCATCGGTCGGGAGGAACTCGATGAGCGCTGACCTGACGACGCTCGACATCGGTGGCGGTGCGGTAGGCTTCAATTGGCTGCCGGTGTTTGCCGCGGAACGCAGCGGCATCTTCGCCCGGAACGGTCTCGCCGTATCGGTCCGGCGCCTTGGCACCGTGGACAAGGCGACTGCCGCCGCAAAGAGCGGCGAAATTCAGCTCACCATCACTCCACCGGAAGGCGCAATCCGGGATTGTGCAGCGGGCGGCACTCTGCGCATCCTCGCAGCCAACGTCAATCGGCTGCCGCTCACGATGATCGCCAACCCGAGGTTCAAGCGGATGGAGGATCTGAAGGGGGCAAGGCTTGGCACGTCGTCCATGACGGAGGGCACGGCGCTCTACACGATGGAGGTGTTGCGCCAGCACGGCCTGAACTATCCCGGGGACTACGAGTTTGCCGTCGTTGGCGTCCATCCGGCGAGGTGGAAGGCCTTACAGGAGGGGACGATCGATGCGGCGGTGCAGCTCATCCCGTTGAACTTCGTGGCCATCGATGCGGGCTATTCCAACCTCGGCGAGGTTACCGACTATATCTCCGAGATCGTGTTCACGTGCCTGATCGCCGACGTGGGCTGGGCCAACGCGCATCGGTCTGAGGTCGTGCGGTTCATCAAGAGCCTCATCGAGGCGACGCGGTGGCTGTACGATCCTGCCAATGACGCGATAGCGCTCGATATCACGCGCGAGCTCGCTCAGGCCGAGGGGCGCTACGGGCAGATGGCATTAGACTACATGCGCAGCAAGAACGTGTTTCCCCGCGACTGCGCCATCCCCCAGGCCGCCTTCGCCAAGTCTATCGAGCTTATGCGCAAGGCCGGCCTGGCCGATGACGCAGTGATCGCCGGAGCGGACCGTGTCCTGGACGACAGCTTCCGGGCGGCTGCCGCCGCAGAGCTGGCTGGCTGACGGGGCCTACGTGGAATTCAGTTTGAAGACGGCCGTTCTCGTCGCGTGCGGGGCTTTTCTGTTGCCCCACACGTACGCAAAGCTCACCAACATCGAGCGCGCATCGCAGCTCTTCGACAAGATCCGGTTCCGGCCACCCCGACTGTTTGTTGTGCTGACCGCGTCGCTCGAGCTGATCGCCGCGTTCGGTCTGATCACCGGACTGTATCCGCGGCTCGGGGCCCTGATCGCGGCGACGGTGCTGGTGGTCGCGGCCTGGGCAATCGCCACGGTTCATGGCCTGAAATGGCGATGGCAGCATCCGGGCATCGAGTACATGCTATTCTGGGCCGTAGTCTGCCTGGCGGCGGGCTTTCTGAGCTAGTGTTGTGACTCCGACGGATCGTACTGTTGTCATCCCGGCACTTGTTGCCGGGATCCAGCTCACAAGTAACGCCGGAGCGCAGTGTGGGGTGGATCTCGGGCACAAGGCGCGGGATGACAAACTGGCTGTAGCGTCGGAGACAGGACACTAGCCCTACGACGCAATATACAACACGCGCAGGTGTAGAGATGCACAACGCCAACGACCTGCTGCACTTCGTGGGAAGCCTGCCCTACGCCGGCTGCGAGGATGTGTTCCGCAACCTGGGTCGCGAGGTGGGGGCCTATCTGCGTCGCATGCCCGACGGGGAGACCGGCGAGCGGATAAAGTGGATCGTCTTCCAGCAGAGGATGCTCCAGCAGCACGGGGCGCTGGAGGTCGATACGAGCATTCCGCCGCTCCCGGTCAGGCAGAGCGACGGCACCGTGCATCGTCATATCGAGCGCGTCCGCATCAAGCCGGGCGTCGACCCAGGTGGCGTCACCTTCGACACGGGCTACGACCGCGCCGCAATCGCATCCTACCAGGTGTTCAGGCGACTGCGCGACGAAGGTATCATCCCGCCGCACGTCAGGTTTCAGCTCGCCCTGCCGACACCGCTGGCGACCGGCCTCATGTACGTCAGCCCGAATGGCAGAGAGGAATACCTCCGGGCGTACGAGCGATCGCTCCTGCAGGCGTTGGATGCAATCCTGTCGGCCATCCCGAACGAGAATTTATCGATCCAGTTCGACGTCTGTCAGGAGGTTCTGCTCTTCGAAGGCTATTTCCCGGAGCAGGTTGGCAATTCTCGCGAGCTCACGTTTGGGCAGCTCGCGCGGCTGTCCGCTGCCGTGCCGGCCGACGCGGAGCTCGGCTTCCATCTGTGCTACGGCTCTCCCGGCGACCAGCCGCTCGTCAGCCTCAGGACAGCGGCCGTGCTCGTGGAGCTCATGAACGGGATAGCGGCAGGAGCGAAGCGGAAGGTCGACTTTATCCACATTCCGGTGCCAAGGCTGGCCGACGCGTCGTTCTTCGCGCCGCTCAGGCTTTGGCAAAGGCCGGCCGGAACGCGGCTGTACCTGGGGTTGCTGCAATTCAACGACCCCGAAGGCGACAGGCGCCGGATTGCACTCGCGCGAGAGGTGCTGACCGAGTTCGGCGTTGCCGCAGAGTGTGGTTTCGGCCGCACCGACCCGGCCAGATTGCCTGCCCTTCTAGCCAATCACCGTGCAGCTGCCGAGATGCTCCGCGATGAAGTACGATAACCCGACGGTGAGGACCGTCGTCATTCGCACGCCGGGTGGCCCCGACGTGATGCAGACGATCGAGCAGCCGCTGCCACCCGTCGCAGCGGGTCAGGTCCGCATCCAGACCCGCGCCATGGGCGTCAGCAGACCGGACGTGCTCATCCGCAAGGGCGTCTATTCCTGGATGCCACCACTCCCTGCAAGCCCGGGCAACGAGCTGACCGGCATCGTCGATGCCGTGGGCGCCGGTGTCGAAGGGCTGCGTCCTGGAGCGGCCGTGCTGCTGAGCGCGCGCGATCTGCCCGTGCGCGGCGGATGCTACACCGAGGCCATATGTGTGCCCGCCAGTGCGGTCTACTCCCTGCCGGACGGTGCCGATCTGGACAAGGCGGTCGTGCTGCCGACCTACCTGGTGGCTTACGCCATGCTGCACGACATGGGCGCAAGGCACGGCGCGAGCAGCGTCTTTATCTCGGGCGCCGCCGGCGGCATCGGAGGAGCGCTCGTCGAGCTCTGCAAAGGGCTGGGACTCCTCGTCATCGGGTCTGTGGGATCGGACGAGAAGGGTGCGCACGCGCTCTCGCTCGGCGCCAGCCACGTCGTGAACTACCGCACCGAGCCGCTCGTCGACAAGGTGATGGAGATAACAGGGGGACGTGGCGTCGATCTCGTCTTCGACCACGTCATCGCGCCGGACTTTGCCGACCTGCTCGGGATGCTGGCCGACTTCGGCACGCTGGTCTTCTACAACGTCCACACACCGATGCCGAGAGACGACGTGTACGCCCGCATGCGGGCCCTCTCCACCCGAAGTCCGGCGCTGCGCTGCTTCAACATCCACACCTACGACCGTCACCCCGAGCACCGGCGTCGCCTCATGAACCAGGTGATCGAGCTTTTTGCCCAGGGCAGGATCGATCCGCGGGTCGGGGCGCGCCTGCCAATGTCCGCCGCCGCGGAGGCGCATAGGATGCTCGAGGCGGGAGCCGTGATCGGAAAGATTGTCCTGCATCCATGAAGCGTGCCTAAGCAAAGTGCGCTTAGCTTCCCAACGCTTGTACTGCGTCTCGCAGCAGGTTGCGCCGACGCTGGCTATCGGGCGAGGTGCGGGCCACAACGTCCCCTCCCCCCTTGTGGGGGAGGGACAGGGTGGGGGGGATTGCAGAACATCGGAGGTTGGGAGTCCCCCCACCCCTAACCCCTCCCCGCAAGGGGGAGGGGGATCTGCGTTGGCGCGTGCCTCCAGCAAGTGCGAAGCCTGCCGCGCCCATCCTGGAGCCGGGAGCTAATGGTCCGTCAGTTGGCATCGTGAAGAAACTCTGCTTAGCGCGATCTATATCGAGTTGGAAAGCGCTCTAGGTGCTGGCTCGTCCATCGTTTTTCATGTTGCCCAACCCGCCGCCCCGCGCCACACTGGCGTTATTAACTGACGTTAACGTCAACAAGAGTCCCCCGAAGGGTCCAGCGTGGCGAGGAGGCAGCCCATGGCGGAGAGCAAGACCCTCAGAGTCCGTGTCGATCCCGAGAAATGCCAAGGGCACAACCGCTGCAAGGCGCTGGCGCCGGAGCTTTTCGAGCTGGACGAGCTCGGCAACGCACGGGCGGCGGGCGATGGCCGGGTGCCGGAGGCGCTGGTGGAGAAGGCCTACCTCGCCAAGTCGAACTGTCCGGAATTCGCCATCGAGATCATCGAGGAGGGCGAGCAATGACTGCGAGTTCTCCTGGGCGCCCCCCCGTCAAGGACTGGGCCACCGATTTCGACCATCTCGATGCGCGGTGGATCAACGATCCGTTCCCGATCTGGGACGAGATGCGCAAGCGGTGCCCCATCGCCCACACCGACCGCTTCATGGGCGTCTACTTCCCCTCGCGCTACGAGGACGTGCGGGCGGTGGCCTACGATACCGAGCACTTCTCCTCCCGCCGCGTGATCGTGCGCGAGACGCCGCCGCCCCGCATTCCCGCACCGCCGATAACGTCCGATCCGCCCGAGCACCGCCCCGCTCGCATGGTGCTGCTGCCGCCCTTTACCCCGGACGCCGTCAAGAAGCTGGAGCCCAGGACGCGGGAGATCTGCAACGAGCTGATCGACAAGTTCATCGCGCGCGGCGCGTGCGATGCCGCGGTCGAGTACGCGCAACACATCCCGGTGCGGGTCATCGCGCACATGCTTGGGATTCCCGAGGCGGACGGCGACCTGTTCCGCAAGTGGATCCACGAGATTCTGGAAGTCGGCATCACCGACCAGAGCGTGCTCATGCGGGCCGTCGGCGAGATGACCCGCTACCTCATGGTCCCTGTGCAGGAGCGCATGGAGAAGCCGGGCGACGACCTGATCAGCTACCTCGTGCACGCGAAATTCAACGGCGAGCCCATGACGACCGACCATGTCCTGGGAACGCTGCGGCTGCTGATGATCGCCGGCATCGACACGACCTGGAGCGGCATCGGCTCCTGCATCTGGCACCTGGCCAGAACCCCCGAGGACCGCCGCCGCCTGGTCGAGGAGCCGTCGCTGGTGCCGACCGCCATCGAGGAGCTGCTGCGGGCCTATGCCCCCGTGACCATGGCCCGCGAGGTCGTCAAGGAGACTGAGATCAACGGCTGCACGTTCAAGCCGGGACAGATGGTGCTGCTCTCCTTCCCGGCCGCCTGCCGCGACCCCGAGGTGTTCCCTGACGCCGACAAGGTCGTCATCGACCGCAAGGTGAACCGCCACGCCGCGTTCGGCCTCGGCATCCACCGCTGCGTCGGCTCCAATCTCGCCCGCATGGAGCTGACGGTGGCCGTCGAGGAGCTGCTGAAGCGCGTTCCCGAGTTCAGCCTCGACGGAGAGGTGGGCTGGTCGGAAGGAACAGTGCGTGGGCCGCGCAGGTTGCCCTTGCGTTTTCATTGATCCAACACGGAGAAGAGGGTTGCCCCGTGAGCACGCGTCCGCCCGTCGCCGACTGGGCCACCGACTGGGACCATCTCGACCCCAGGTGGGTGGACGACCCCTATCCGATCTGGGGCCAGCTGAGGCAGGCCTGCCCGATCGCCCACACGGAGCGCTTCGGCGGCGTCTATCTGCCCACGCGCTACCAGGACGTGCGGGATATCGCCTACGACACTGAGCATTTCTCGTCACGTAAGGTGGCGATCCGCGAGGTGCACCCACCCAGCGACCGCGGCGCGCCGCCCATCACGTCGGACCCGCCGCGCCACCGCCTCGCCCGCATGGTGCTGCTGCCGCCCTTCACGCCGGACGCGATCGACAGGCTGAGGCCCAAGGCGCGCACGATCTGCAACGAGCTGATCGACGCCTTCATCGACAAGGGCAGCTGCGACGCCGCCGTGGACTACGCCCAGCACATCCCCACGCGAGTGATGGCGCACATGTTGGGCGTGCCGGAGAGCGACGGCGAGCTGTTCCGCACGTGGATCAACGCCACGCTGCAGGAGGGCGTGACTGACAACGCCGCCCTGATGCAGGCGCTGGTGGAAATGACGGAATACTTCCGCGCCCCCATGCTGGAGCGCCGGCAGAAGCCGGGCACCGACCTCATCTCCTACTTGGTGCAGCAGCGCTACCCCGACGGCCGCACCTTGAGCGACAACCACGTGCTGGGCTCGGTGCGCCTGCTGCTGGTGGCCGGCATCGACACCACCTGGAGCGCCATCGGCGCCTTCATCTGGCACCTGGCCAGGACGCCGGCAGACCGCCGGCGCCTCGTCGCCGAGCCGGCGCTCATGCCCACCGCCATCGAGGAATTGCTCCGCGCCTACGCCCCCGTCACCATGGCGCGGGTGGTGATGGCGGAGACGGAGATTGCCGGCTGCCCGTTCAAGCCGGGGCAGATGGTGATGCTGTCGTTCCCGGCCGCCAACCGCGATCCCGCCATATTCCCCGACGCCGACAAGGTGATCCTCGACCGCAAGGAGAACCGCCACGCCGCCTTCGGCCTCGGCATCCACCGCTGCATCGGCTCCAACCTGGCCCGCATGGAGGTGACGGTGGCGCTGGAGGAGCTCTTGAAGCGGGTGCCGGAGTTCAGCGTGGACGGCCCGGTGGCCTGGTCGGAAGGCACGGTGCGCGGGCCGCGGCGGCTGCCGCTGCGGTTGGGGTGAGACGCTCGGCGGGGTCAGACCCTGCGGGTCTGACCCCATGCTCGAACCTGCGACTATGTCTGCTGACCAACATCCCGACCGAGGCACCATCCCGCAGCACCGCTGCGGATGGTCACCTCGGTGGTGCCCTGGGGTCAGACCCGCAGGGTCTGACC
>JBAPMW010000544.1:0-10740 GCA_049278815.1 Hyphomicrobiaceae bacterium | reverse complement strand
CACCAGCGACCTGCTCGACCTCCTGCACGTCCTCGGCCGCCTCGTCGCCCTCGAGCCCGCGCAAGCCGGGGTGCTGGAGGACATCCTGGGCGCGACCCTGTTGGAGCATGGGCAACTCGTGGCCGCGGGCGCGTTCGGCACCACGGAGACTGCGCAAGAGACTGGGGATAACTAGGGGCAGGCGCGCCTTCGCAGGGCGCGGCGAGGCAAAATGCAGGGGATTCGCACTTGCCTCGTGGAGCTCCATGTCACGCAGCAGTCAGACCGACCTTTTCGGCATGCAGGCTGATCTGATCGGCCCGCCGCCGAAGCAGTCTTACGCGCCGTCCCTCGCCACCGTACGCGCCGAGGTCAACAAGGTTCTCGATACCGCTCGCACGGCCAGGGAGATGCCGTGGACGCCCAAAGAGGTCGCCTTCTGGAAGACCGTCTTCCCGCAGATGACCAACTGGCTGCCTGATGAGGAAGCAGCACAACTGCGCTCAGCCTTCATGGAGGAAATTTGCAGGCTGGAGGCTGCGCCGGCTGGTAATTGCACGCGCATTGCTGCAGCCTTGCAACGCAGGAAAAGGGCCGCTGCTGGATAGGCGGAACGACGTTGCGGCGCATCATTCGCGTAGTTTAGTTGGTTCGGAATTGGCACAACCTCACCGCCGCCGCGCTGCAGCACCCCATCCGCCCGGAGAGGCAGCCCTAATCCGCCGCCACCACCGCCCCCTTGGCATCGGCCGCCGCCACGACGCGCCGCAGGTCGGCGTTGAGCCTGACGGCGGTCTCCTCCTCGCCGAGCCTGGCGCGGTAGACCTGAATATTGGAGAGCACCTTCTGCACGTACCGGCGCGTCTCCTGGAAGGGGATGCGGTGGATCCAGTCGATGGGATCGACCTTGGGATCGCGCGGATCGCCGAACTCGCGGATCCACTCGCGCGCCCGCCCCGGCCCGGCGTTGTAGCCGGCAATCGCCAGGATGTAGGAGCCGCGGAACTCGTCCATGCGGTCGGAGATGTAGGCGCTGCCCAGCATGGTGTTGTAGGCGGGGTCCTTCATGAGCTTTCCGATGTCGCATCTGATCTTGTAGTCGCGGCACACATGCCGGGCCGTCGTCGGCATCACCTGCAGGATGCCGCGCGCGCCGACGTGCGACATCGTCGTGGTGTTGAACTCGCTCTCCTGCCGGGCGATCCCCAGGATGACGGCGGTCTCCGGCGGGCGGCGCAGCGGCCGGTAGGCCGGCAACCGGTGCACCGGGTAGGCGTAGTAGATAAGGTTGAAGCCCTTCGCGACGCCGTACTTGCCGATGCGCACGGCCATCTGCGTGTCGCCGATCTCCTCGGCCAGATGCGCCAGCATGGCCACCTCGGCCTCGCTGCGCATGTGCGTGCGCAGCTGCACCAGGAATGCGCGCACCAGCGCGTGATCGAGCCCCGCCTTATCGGCGATGACGGCGGCCTTGACGGTATCGAGACCGTTGAAGCGGGCGATCTCCTCGGGCGTGGGCGCCGCCGGCGGGTCGACTTTGAGGGCGGTGGCGTTGGGATCGAGCTTGAGGCGCGCCAGCTGGCCGTGGAAGGTGTCGATCTGGAGGGAGGCCGTGAGGTAGCTCTCGTTGGCCTTGGCGCGGTCGCCCAGCGCCTCGTAGGTACGCCCGACCCAATAGTGGCCGCGCGCCCGGCTCAAGGGCCCGTCGGCGGATTTGACCAGCGCCTGGAAGTGAGCCAGCGCCTTGTTGGCGTCCTTGAGGTGGCGCAGCGCCAGCCAACCGGCCATGAAGGCGGCATCGTTGTGGGCGTTGACCTCAAGCTTGCCGGGGTCCCGCACCAGCTCGTAGGCCACCTTGGGCTTGCCGGCCCGCAGCGCCGCATAGACGTTGGCGCGCCGCTCCTCCCACCAGCCGTCGGGCATCACGGCCAGCGTCGGCTCCGGCTCGGCCAGCAGGACCTTCCAGGCCTCCTCGTCCTTGCCCTGGCGGCGCAGGGCCTGCGCGCGCTGGAAGGCGAGGCCCCATTCCTTGGCCAGCGCCTCGGGGGGGAGCTGGGCGATCAGCTTGTGCGAGCCTTTGCTGCGCTTGAACACCGCCAGCCGCGCCTGCGCCTTCTTCCTCTCCGGCGCCGAAAGGCGGGCGATGGTGCGGTTGATGGTGGCCGCCCGCGCCTTGCGCTGGCTGGCCGAGCGGCTGCCGGCCATGAGCAGGCGGTCGAGGCGGTGCTTGTGGTCGGCCTCGGTGATGAGGCCGCCGATCCGCTTGAAGACGTCATCCTCCCACCGGGACGGAATATCGAGCTCCACCCAGACCTTGGCCGCCAGCACCTTGGCCGTCGCCACGTCCTTGTCCGCGGTCTTGTCGGCGGCCAGGGCAGCGGCAAGAGCCGCAAAGCCCACGGCAGTGGCCGGCGGCGTGTCGGCGAAGAAGGCCTTGACCTCGGCCGGGCCGGCGCCGCTCTCGAACAGCACCTCCTCGGCCCGCTGCGTGAGGGTGCCGCGGTCGGGCCACGTCGGGTTCGCCGCCAGGAAGGCGCGGATCTCGGCCGCGGTGCCGTAACCGTTGCGGTAGGCGTACCATTCGATCAGCTTGGCTCCGGCCGGATCGCGCACCTGGGCGCACAACGCCTTGGCCTTGCTGGGGTTGCCCGCCGCGATGGCCGTGAACGCCTCACGAATGCGGCCGGCATCCTCGCTCGATATGTCATGCCCGCGCACGGCGGCGACGGCCGCGTCGTAGTGCGCCTTGTGCTGCGCCTCCTCGCGCGAGAGCTGCGGCGTCAGGCTCTTGGGAAGGGCGGACGCCTCGGCCGTGGACAGCGCCTTCGCATCGCTGGCCTTGCTGGCGCTGGGCTTGGGCGCGGACTTCTGCCGCGTGGATTTCCGCTTGGAGGCCTTCTGCTTTGACGCCTTCTGCTTGGAGGCTTTCTGCTTGGCGACGGCCTTCTTCTCCGCCTTCTCCTGCGCGAGCGTCGGTGCGGGGCCGGCGACTGCAACCACAGCAACCGCTACAAGGCATCCCGCCATCAGCCTGAGCCACGCTCGCATCGGGTCCCCATCTTGTTGGCGCCCAGCGCGATGGGTCCGGCGGCGCAAAAGAGAGCAGGCGCCAGGAACCCCGCGGAGGCGGCGTCATCATGACCAGTGCACAGGGGATGGCTGAGCTTGCCGGGCCTCCCCTCCGGCGGCATAGTGGTGCGCAAACCAAGCCGTGCCTTGAGCTATTGTCTGTTGCGCTCGGTTTCGCTCACGTTATCAAGAGGCATAGCCACATACAAGGCGCAGGGGGAAAGTACGGTCCTGGTTAAAGAGGCCAGGCATCGGGAGCAGGGGAATCGGGAGCAGACCCCAATGCAAACACGGTTCAGGGGTTCGTTTACGGCGCTCGTCACGCCGTTCCGCGGCGGCGCGCTCGACGAGGAGGCGTTCCGGCGCCTGGTCGAGTGGCAGATCGCCGAGGGCACGCACGGGCTGGTGCCGGTGGGCACCACGGGCGAGAGCCCGACGCTCAGTCACGAGGAGCACAAGCGCGTGGTGGAGCTGTGCGTGGAGGTCGCCAACAAGCGCGTGCCGGTGATCGCGGGCGCCGGCTCCAACTCCACCGCGGAGGCGATCGATTTCACCCGCCACGCCAAGGCGGTGGGCGCGGACGCCGTGCTGCACTCCACCGGCTATTACAACAAGCCGACCCAGGAGGGCCTCTTCCGCCACTTCAAGGCCATCAACGACGAGGTCGATATCCCGATCCTCATCTACAACGTGCCGCCCCGCACCATCGTCGACATCCAGGTGGCGACGCTCGCCCGCTGCCGGCAGGAGCTGAAGAACGTCATCGGCGTCAAGGACGCCACCGCCAACGTCGCCCGCGTCACCCAGCAGCGCCTCGCCTGCGGGGAGGATTTCATCCAGCTCTCAGGCGAGGACGGCACGGTTCTGGGCTTCATGGCGCACGGCGGCTCAGGTTGCATCTCCGTCACGTCCAATGTGGCCCCGCGCCTGTGCGCCGACTTCCAGAACGCCTGCCTCAGCGGCGACTACAAGACCGCGCTTGCCCTGCACGACCGCCTGATGCCGCTGCACGACGCCCTGTTCGTGGAGACCAACCCCGGACCGGTGAAATACGCCGTCTGGCGCCTCGGCATCACCGGCTCGCCCGAGGCCCGGCTGCCGCTGGCGCCCGTGTCCGAGACGACCATGAAGGCGGTCGACGCAGCGCTGGCCCAAGTGGGCCTGCTGCAGGCGAAGGCGGCGGAGTAGGTTCGCGGCTTCGCCGCGAACCTCGTGCATTCGTGAAATCGCCAAGTCGTGAAATCGATCTCACGATCGCACGGCTTCACGATCTCACGATTTCACGACTTCACGATTTCACGGGCGCAGCCATGTCCAAGGACAACGACGGCCACAAGCGCATCGCCGAGAACCGGCGCGCGCGCTTCGACTACCACATCGAGGAGACCTGGGAGGCCGGCATCGAGCTGACCGGCACCGAGGTGAAATCGCTGCGCGCCGGCCACGCCAACATCGCCGAGAGCTACGCCAGCGCCGAGCAGGGCGGCATCTTCCTCATCAACGCGTACATCCCCGAGAACAAGCAGGCCGGCCCCTTCTTCCAGCACGAGCCGCGCCGGCGGCGCCGCCTGCTCCTGCACAGAACCGAGATCCACAAGCTCTCGGTCGCCGTGGACCGCCAGGGCCTCACCATGGTGCCGCTGGAACTCTACTTCAACAAGCGCGGCCGCGCCAAGCTGCGCCTCGCCCTCGCCCAGGGCAAGAAGCTCCACGACAAGCGCGAGACCTCCGCCAAGCGCGACTGGCAACGCCAGAAGGCGCGGCTGTTGCGGGAGAAGGGGTGAGACTGCACGCACCGCCTCGTCCGTATGGTTCGAAGTGGATTCCCGGGTTTAAGGTCAAGCAGCCAACGCAGAGGCTATGGCTCTGCAACATCAGCGATAATCGCCGAAACACTTGAAGAAATAATGCAGGCAGGCCGCGGCTTCCGCAGAAATAGTCCGTCCCTGGAAGAGCGGCGTCGCGTCCTTGAAGCTCTCTGGTTTGCGCAACATTGGCATCGCAGTATTTTCAACGATATCGCCCAGCTGCTTCGCCCGGCGTCGGGCAGATTTGAGCTTCCTCGTGATCTCGGAAAGGGGAAGGCGGGTCACCCCCAAAAAGAAGAACTGCGGCTTTCCGCCCCGCATCAACTCCCGACAAAACGCGATGGGCGCGAGGGTGACGAGATCGTCGCCAACCAAGCCCACCTCTTCTTCCAGCTCCTTCCGGATCGAAAGCTCGATGAAATTGCTCGGATCATCACCTGCCTCCCGCAACTCAGCGACGCCTGAAGCAGTGCAATGCCATTCGTTCCCCAAGTCATTGACTGCGACCTCACGAGTGCGTGCGACGAGGTAGGGAGTCAGCCCATCGTCGTCGCTGCAGAAGATCAGGGCGGCTACTCCCAAAGTGTTGGCAAGACGCGGATCGTTCAGGGGCGGCAGCAGCTGACCGTACTCCTGTCGAAGAAGGTCGCGGAGGCCGAGCACGGAGCCATTCGGCAAACGGTGACGATAATCGAGGATCAAGCTGGAGTGCACCTGCGTGAAATAGGTCGCGTGCTGCGCTTGCAGGAGCAGACGTCTGCCTGAGATTCTGTAGCCATCGATCCGAACAGCGGGACCGTCAAAAGTTCTCGGCTTGTGAGCACGGAAGGCTTCAAAACCGGCATCGCGAATGTTGTCGCCGTCGCCCATCCCCCAATTGGATAGCTCAAATCGCAACGGTTTCAGTCTTACCTCAATCTCAGGTTGGCGTCCCTCCGCAAAGTCCGGGCACCAGTTCGTTATCTCCACATAGGGTAGGCCGGCAGAAATGATCGGTTCGTCAGGATAGAGCGAGATGACCTCATTGATGTCCTGCTTCAGGAACAAATCTGGAAGAAAGACGCGGGTAACGCGGGACGGAAGCCCGCTGCCTTGCACAAGGCTGCGCGCAGCGTCCAGGATGACACTTCTCTTAGGGGACTCGTAGACGGTGTTACCCGTTGGTTTTCTTGGTACAATCCGGCCAATCAACCCCTTGATTCCCGGAGCGACAATCCTCTCGATCTTGCGGCCCAAAGGCTCAATGCCGTCACCTAAGGGGTCAAGGGTTGGGCTGATCGCGTTGAGGCGCGCCAATGGCGCCAGAGCCTCTGGCAGCTCGGTTCTCTTGGGAGCTGGTGCGCCGTCGAAAAGGACGGGCACGATGTGGAGGCGACGACGAAGGGCCGTCTCGAGCTCAAGACGGACGTAGTCGTCCTCTTGGTCAAGGCGGCGCCGGCCAGCCGAATCTCTGGCATCCAACCATTTTGGTCCGATCACCGCCAGGAGGACTTTGCAAGTGGCGAGCTGGTCGGTCAACGTAGCTACGAAGTCATCGCCCGGCTGGATACCGCCAACATCGATGAATATGTCCTCCAGAGGCAACCTCCGGGAGAGCAGCACATGTAGAAGGGTCGCTGCATGAGGCACGTCGAGTCGACGATAGCTGATAAAAATTCCACTCATCTCGAATTTAATACTCCGAACTCGGCCTCGCCCACTTGCCGCTCAGAATGCCGTCGAGGGTGCCGAGCGGTCTGGTGACGGCCCAATCTATGCCGCAACGAGACTGCTATAGTTTCGCGGGCTGCACAATCCCGAGACGTTGCGGGTGCCCAGAAGGTGGCCGCCTGCGAACAAGCGCGGCCGCGCCAAGCTGCGCCTCGCTCTCGCCCAAGGCAAGAAGCTCCACGACAAGCGCGAGACCTCCGCCAAGCGCGATTGGCAACGCCAGAAGGCGCGGCTGATGCGGGAGAAGGGGTGAGCTCTCGCGCGGCCCAAGGCTTTCTCCCCAGGGCTTTGCCTTGATGTGCGGCCACTCCGACAACTCCGGTTGCAGGTATTCCCGGTTGCGGGGCGGGGATCGACTTTGTACGCTGGCCGCTAACGTCCGGCTCAACGGACAGCGACGGAAAATGAGGGGGGAGCAATGACATTCTTCTGGCGGGCAGCCGCAGCGGCCGCAGCCCTGATGTGGGCGCAGCTCTCCATAGCCGTCGCGCAGGACTGGCCGACGAAGCCGGTGCGCATCTTTGTCGGGTTCGGCGCCGGCGGCGGCACCGACATTGTCGCGCGCTTGGTCGCTGACCGCCTGTCGACGGCGCTTGGACAGCAATTCGTGGTCGAGAACCGGCCCGGCGCCGGTGGCACCATCGCCGGCGGCGCGGTCGCCAAGGCGGAGGCCGACGGGTACACGGCGCTGGCGATCAGCACGGGGCACTCGGTCTCGGCCGTCACCTTCAAGCAGGTGCCCTACGATCCGGTGAAGAGCTTCGCGCCGGTCGGGATTGTCGCTTCCTCGGCCTACGTTGTGGCGGTGGCCAAGAGCTCTCCCGCCACCGACCTCAAGAGCCTGGTCGCGCACATCAACAAGGCGGGAGGCAAGCTCAACTACTCGACGGTCAACGTGGGGTCCACGCAGCACCTTATCGCCGAGGACGTGCGTCAGCGCACCGGCATGGACGCCAAGCATCTGTCGTTCCGCACCACCGGCGAGGTTGTCACCGCGCTGCTGCGCGGCGATGCTGCGTTCGCAGTGGAGCTTATCCACGCCGTGCGCGGCCAGGTGGATGCGGGGGAGTTGCGCCTGATTGCCGTCTCGACGCCTCAGCGCTGGCCGTCGGCTCCCAGCATCCCGACGTTGGCGGAGAGCGGCCTTGCGGGCTTTGGGTACAGCGGCTGGTATGGGCTGGTCTTTCCGGCCGGCACGCCGCAGGCCATTATCGAGAAGGTGCACAAGGCCCTCGAGCAGGAGCTGGCCCGCGAGGACGTGCAGAAGAAGCTTGAGGGTGTCGGCGCCAACGTCAGCCTCTCCACTCCGGCCGAGTTCAGCAAGGTGATCGAGCGGGACATCGCCAGCTTCCGGACGGCCGCCAGCAAGGCCGGGATAGTGCCGAAGTAGTGAAGAGGGCGAATGGCGAATAGCGAGTAGCGAATAGGCACTCCGGAGCGCGTAATCTATTCGCCATTTCGCCATTCGCCATTCGCTACTCTCTTCCCAGCCGCCGGAGGCGCTGCCCGGCTTCGGGTGCACCAAGTGCGCGCGCCCGTTCGTACCAGCGCCTGGCCTCCTTGGCATCCGGCTGAATGCCAAGGAGATGAGGCTGGTCGAGCTCCGCGGCGTCATAGGTCGCGGCGAGCGCCATGGCTGCTTCCGCCAGCCCAAGGTCGGCGGCCCGCTCGTAGAGCTGGCGCGCGGGGGCCACCAGGCCTTGTGCCGATTGCTGCTTGCCCTTCTGCAGATACTGCATGGCGCGTTGCCGGTCGTAAGGAGACGACGGCGGCGCCGTTGGCGGCGGCGAGATCACGAAAGTGAACCTCGTCTCGACCAGCACGGAGCCGTCGGAGCTCACAAGTGTCACCACCACCTCCGCGCTCCCCGCCGCTGTCGCGGGAACCACCATGGTCAGACCGGGGAGGGTGTTCAACGGCACGGCCCAGGTACCGGGCGCAATCGCATGCCCCACGGAGAGAGACACCGTCGCGGGGAGGCCCCGCACCCTGACGAAGCTGCCGGGCGGGACCCGCCCAACCCGGATCGGGAGGGCCACTTGTGCGGACGGCTGCGCAGCGATGGTGCGGGCGACCGCAATGGTCGGCCGGTCCGAGGTCTGCGCGCTCGTGGAGTGGCCCAGGATCTGGCCCAGGGCAAGGGTCAATGCCACGGAAGCGAGTCCCGCCGAAGCGGAATGCCGGAACTGGGGGCACAACGTCCGCTGCCAGCTCCATCTTGGTTGTGCCGCGTCCTTCAAACTGACACCCCCAGCAAAGACGCTCCGCAGGGCGGGTTAGGGCGAAGCCCGTAACCCGCCATTTCGCGGGCACGCTATGCATTCATGGCGGATTTACGCGCTGACGCGCTAACCCGCCTTACAGCTCCGTCGCGACTTGTCCGCTCCACGTGTCCACATGGCAGAAGGTGGGGGGATGCGCACCCGGCACTCGAGCGCAATGGGCCGACGGCACCTTGGGCGGTTCCCCTCATGGCCCCACTCGAGCATGGCCCGATCGCCCCCCGCGCAGCCGCTCCCGCCGGCTGCATGGATCAAGCCCTCGCCTGGTCAGGCCATCATTTCTTCGGCCGCTGGCGTGACCACTCCAGGAACTCCTTGAAAAGCCGGTCCTGCTCGTCCACGCTGTGGGGCGCTGCCTTGACCGCCTGTGCGCGGAGCTTTCCGACGTCGATGCCGCTCGATTTGGCCGAAGCTTCAAGAGCCTGCCGGTCCAGCCATTGCTTCGCGGCCGAGAACCGCTGCCAGCCGCGAATGCTCGCAGAGAGGTTGACATCCCGCCAGCTCGGGTGACGTGGCGGCTGCCGCATCTTGTCGAATTTCGAGAAGAGCGCCTCGACGAACTTCTCGATTTTCCGGTAGCGGTCGGTTCCGGGCGTCCAATTGTAGGTGACCAGGAGGAGCTGTGTCCCAATGGTTCCAACCTTCGAGCCCTTTGGGATTTGATTTGGGTACTTTTCGCTGGTCAGGCTTGCAGGCAGGAAGGAGGCCTCGAGAGCATCGATGTAGGGTATCTCAAGCATCTTAAAGCCCGTATCCGCGCTCACCGCAGCAAACAGAGGAATGGGGACCGAGCAGATGCACGCGCTTGCGTAGACCTGCCCCGTGCGCATCTGTTGGATGCTGTCGGTGAGCGCAAAATTGACCTCCTCGATCTTGATGCCGAGCATCTTGAACACATTGGAAGCGACGCTACCCCTCGGATAGATGTTCACCTTCTTGCCTTTGAGGTCCTGCACGGACCCCACCTCGGGTCGCGCTATCACCTGCAGCATGTCCACCGCCAGCGGCGTGACGTAAGCGACCCGGCGTTCCAGGCCCGATCCAAACTCGCCCGACGCCTTGGCGTCGTTGAGCACGTCGAGCCTGGTGATGGCCAGGTCCACGCCGCGCACCAGCAGAATGTCGCGCAGGTTGCTCATGGCTCCCCCGCCGGCGAGGGGAAGAACCCGCAGCTTGTCCCCGTCGCTGACGACAGTCGCAACATCTTGTGCCATCTGGATCCACGGACCGCCCAGCGCCCCACCCAGCAGCATCAGGAGGTTCTGGTTTGCCTTCGCCCGCGCGTCATGATGCGAGAAGGGTTGACCCTTCGATGGACCCTTCTGGGCCTCGGCCTTGCCGGCACCGACCACCACCGCGCTCAGCGCCAAAAGAAACGCCAATGCAAGCGAGACTCGCATGCTGCCACACCCCCGAATTTGCCAAAGTGCTTGCCTAGTCTCTTCCCGGACGTCCCGGAGGAGGCTCCTGGTCCCGTTGCGCTCCTCCGGCATTCGGCCGTCCCACCGCCCCACAATCGCGCAATAGAACGTGCCGTGCAACAACGCAGGTTGCCGGATGGTCATCGCCCGCACTGTTCGTGACCAGCGAGCATCCGACGCTGACGCTATGGCGCGCGGCCCGGATTGACAACATCATGCAGATGATACATGGCGAGCGTGCGCCAAATGCAAGGCGTTTTGAGAAGGAAGCGGTGAGCGGACCGGCGAGGCCGGCACGGTGCTGCTGCAAGACGGTGCGGCGTTCGCGGTGGAATTGGGCCATACTGCGTGCTGCCGGGTGCAGTCGGGCGACCTTCGGTGTCCGCGGATAAGCACAGCGGGGCGGGGTGCTTGAGCGCGCCGGCGCCGGCGGAGAGCGGCCCTTCCGGCTTTGGCAGCACACATAGACTC
>JBAPMW010000543.1:0-2465 GCA_049278815.1 Hyphomicrobiaceae bacterium | reverse complement strand
ATCCTGCACTATCTCAAGGGCGGCGCGATCAAGGAGGCCCAGGAGGAGATCGACAAGTCCATCAAGGACTTCGAGGGCATCAACAGGAACATGAAGGACATGGTCGAGAGCATGCGCAAAGACGTGGCCAAAGCCCAGCCATGATCCTCCAGGTCAGGCGCTGGGCAGCGACCGCGGTTTTCGCCGTTGCGGCGGCTGCGGCGGCCGCCTCGCAAAGCCCGTCCGCGGAAGCGGATCGGGTGATCTGCGCGCAGCTTGGCGACCTCGCCGAGGTCAGGACGGCGGTGCAAAAGACGCTCAGCGAGAGCAAGACGGCGGAGGAGACAATCGTCGCTCTCGCCAGGCGACTGGCCGGCGATCTGGATGGCTGCAGGAGGACGCCTGACAATCCATCCTGCCGGCCCGGTCTCCGGTCGCAGATGACGGCCACCATTCAAAAGCTGACGGCGCAGGCCGAGGATCTCCAAGCCGCCCGGCAAGCGATCGAGCAGCGCCTGAAAGAGATCGAGGAGAAGCGGTCGCCGATCCTGGCCCGATTGACCGACAAGGACAGCTGCCCGCATGCCCGATAGCGCTGGTGCAGAGACGCAGGCATATGGCAGAAGCTTCGTGGCACGCAGGGTGACCAGCGCCGCGGCCTTCGCCTTGGGCGGCACGCGGGGGCCAACCGAGAAGCAGCCTGGTAAGGACGGTTGTCCTAATGTCAAACGCTAGCAGTGGCACCGCGCGCGCGCGTCGGGCAAGCGCGGTAACCTTGCCGCTTGTCGTCTCGACGTTTTTCGCGCTGGGCGCATTGATTGGGCTGCTGGCGCTGGCGGAGCTTGAGCCGGTGAGGGAGTTGCTCGGTATCACCGACAACCTCCTGGATCGCTTTCCACGCAACACCCTTATCAAGATCCAGGCGCTGATGTTCTTGATGGGTGCATTCTACTTCCTCGTGCGGATTCCGTTCTCCAAGCGGGTGCGAGACGAGATCGTAACTCTCCTTGAGAGCGAGCGAAAAGCCATCATGATGGAGGGCGTCGCTGCTGAGGCGCAACAGGCCGCCTCTGAGCGGATCCATGCGCTCGTTGCCCGCGCCGAAGCGGCCGAGAGTGCCAGTCTCGCACCTCTGTCCTTTGTGGTCTGGGTGCTCCCCATCCTGGGCTTCCTCGGCACCGTCATTGGCGTTTCCAACTCCATGGGGCCTCTGGAGGCGTTGGCCACGGGAGAAAGCGCGGCCAAGGTCGCGCCGGAGCTTCTGCGCCATCTGCGCTACCCCTTCGATGCCACATTCACCGGTCTTGTGCTCCTGCTCCCCATGATGGCCTGCTTTACCGCCGTTGCCGCCCGCGCCAGAAGAAGGATTGTTGACCTGCGGACAGACGCCCTCGGCGTGAGCAGTGCTCCCGGCGGGCCGAGGCCCGAGCGCTGAGCGGACAAGAAGCAAGATGTCTCAGTCGTCGGACGTTGTCGAGACTCTGGGCGGTCGCGGTACCATCGTCGCGTTCCTCGACCTGCTGTTCTCCTGCATTGGAATTTTCATAGCTGTGATCACCCTGCAGGCCATATCGACGCCGCAAAGCCCGCCTGCGGTCGGCGCCGATGCGTATTTCGGATTGCTGGCAGACGGCTCGATTCTGCAGGCCACAGCCGAAGGAGTCCGTAAGCCTTCGGACATTGACGGGGCTGTCAAAAGCAGCCTCGTCGCAACAGATACAGTCTATCCCCGTTTAGAGGTATTGTTCTCCGGATCGGCCATCGGCGCAAAACGCGCGTTTGAGAACCGGCTTAGCGGCCTTGTCGCCAGCCTCAACCCGGCGCGTGCGATCGAAACCAACTGGCGTCCCGCCGCCAGCGACGATATGGTCCGCGAGGAGCTGGAACGCATCGCTGGCACGCAGCGCGCCAAGGAGACGAAATAGGCGGCCCCCACAACGCGAATTGCTCGATCGTTATCGAACATGGACGACAGCGAACTCGACAGCTTCAACGTCAGTTTCATCGACATCGTCAAGAACTTCCTCGGTCTCTTGATCCTGATCCTCGTCCTGCTGCAGGCCAGCGCCGCTCTTACCGAGGCATCCCGCACGCCCCTGCGCTTGGGAAAGGACGAGCCGCTGCGTCCTTTCAATGCCCCGCTGCGCGACTACCTGCACCCCCTGACCGATCACTACTACGTCGCCGCCAACCGCATCCTGCGTATCGATTGGGGTAAGCTCGCAGCGCAGATCGAAGGCGGCGTCCTGACGACCGCTCGCGGCAAGTTCGAGAGCCCTGTCCTGGGAGACGGCGAGCCGCCCATCAAGGTCGAGTCTCAATTCGCAATTCCGGGGCCTAACGCTCCGGTCATCGTCGAGAGCGATCTCAACGCCTTCAATCTCCACGTCGTATTTCCAGCGCTCCAACCGACGGCCGCACCTTCCAAGGCCGAGATCGACGCGCTGGTGGGGGAGATCGAGAAGCGGACCAGGAACGGGGCACGT
>JBAPMW010000542.1:0-4930 GCA_049278815.1 Hyphomicrobiaceae bacterium | reverse complement strand
GACGGTTGAGAGGCCGGAGTGAAAACGGAGAGGTATGGCCGCGTTGGTACCCCCCACCCCTAGCCCCTCCCCGCAAGGGGGAGGGGGATATGTCGGCGCATGCGAACGCGGGTGCGGCCCACCCCAGTGCCGCCAGCATGAGCGCTTTCGTCCGTGATCTGCGCGGTCGGGCATGCGGCGGGTCCGATCCACATCGACCGGAAAGCGCGCTAGCGTTTGATCGGGCAGCCTTGAATGTGGGCTGCGACCCGCCGCGCCACCTCTCCCGCGTGCGTCGCGATCATGAAATGTGCGGCCCCGTCGACAGCGGCAGTCGCCGCGCCCGGAATCGACTGCCCGAGCCGCGCATTGGCCCGCTGGGCGGCGGGATGGCTGGCGCCGCCCCAGAGCACCAGGGTGGGGATGTCGATGGCGGAGAGCACGGCCGCCGTCAGCGGGAAGGCGTAGGCGGTCTGCCAGTCGAGGATGTTGACGGCGGTGGTCTCCAGCGCGTAGGCGCGCACGCGGTCAGGCCAGGACGCGTAGGTGCCGGCGCCGCCGTAGAAGTCGATCATCTGGGCGACGGCCTCCTCCTCCCCGCGCGCGAAGGCGGCGAAGTAGGTCTCGTTCATGGCGCGGAAGGCGCGGTAGTGCTCGGCGTCGTCGGCCCGCTCCCGCAGCAGCTCCATCGCCGGCGCCTCCAGGACTGCGAGGCTCGCCAGGGGCACGGCGCTCCGCAGCGCCACGGCCACCGCCACCAGCCCACCGTAGGAATGGCCGACGAGATGCGCCGGGCCGCCGGTCCTGCGGATGACCGCCTCCACCGCCCCCGCCGCGTGCGCGATGGAGACATCGGATGCCGTGCGCCGCTCGGCGGTGCCGCCGTAGCCCGGCAGGCTCGTTGTCACGCAGCGGAGCTTGCCGCCCCAGGCCTGGATCATGGGCCGCCACGCAGCGCCGGTGGCGCAGGAGCCGGGCACCAGCACGACGGTCGGTCCGGCTCCGCTCTCGTCGTAGTCGATGCGTCCTGATGGATCGTCGATCATGGGCTGGGGTGTGTCCTCAATTGCATGTGCGTCCGCTTCAAAGTGCCGAACGGACGCTTCGTGTTGAGCGAAGGCCTGACCGGTTCTAACCCAAAGCCGTCCTGGGCTTCACGAGCCTGCTGCGACGCAGCATTCCCCCGCCGCCCATAAGGGCTGTTGGCGCCCACGCTCACGCAGGAATGGAAGAGATGAACCGCCCGGCTCAGCCAGAGGCTAGGGCATTGTGAGCTCGGTGGCCTGGCTCTGGAGGCGGCGACCGGGTGTCGTGGCCTGTTCAGTACGTTCCGCTTGCATTCAATGCGAGCGCCACGGTGCCGACAAGGATCAGGCTTACGGCCCATACCGCATCGAGGTTGAACCAGCTTCGCGACACGAACGTCAGCCCCAGATACCGGTAGACCGACCACGCCAAGGTCCCACCGGCGACAATCATCGCCAGCGTGTGAACCGTGGATACCAGCAGCGCCATGCCGAGATTGGCATTGATGAGCGCTCCGGCCGCCTGGTGACCGGTGTCCATGTCGGCAGGCCCGCAGAGCCCAAGATAGATCGGCACGAGCATCAATCCCGCACCATGCGCGATCGCCACGACGAAGGACCAGAGCCCCAGTTGCGTCGGTCGTATGCGCGCCAGCACCCGCGGATGGCGCCGGTTGATGAGCCGAAAGATACCAAAGCCGATGACCAATAAACTGGCCCCGATTTGGATTTGTTTCTGCCATTCGACAAGGGAGACCAGCAGCGCGAAGGGAAGGATCACAACGAGCATCGCTAGAAAGTGACCGACCGTCAGCGGCCAAAGCGATGCGACGAGGGCGCGGGAACTCCTTTCCATTAGCCCGGCCGAAACGGCGAGCGGCCACCCCATCCCCGGGTTTATCCCGTGATAGAGGCCGCTCGCTACCACAGCCAACCACAGGCCGGCAGGTGTCCAATCCGCTGCGCCCAAATCTACACCGACGGATAGCAGAACGAATCTGTCGAGCAGTCGCCGCCTTCGAGCCGGATCTGATGCGCCCGGTATCCGTCGGGGAAGCTCACCCAGTAGTCCTTCGCCAGCGCGAAGCCGCCGCCCGGACTCGCGTTGGCCATGACCTCGGCCCCCGGCACTCCGTCAGGATAGAACTGGTTGTCCCAAGTCGAGTAGAGCGAATTGGTCCAGTAGACCCGTTTGCCGTCGCGGCTGATTTCCACCATCTGCGGGCCGCCGGCATACGCCTTGCCGTTCGGGTGCGGTGTCCGGCGCGCGATGCCACCAATGTGGACCGAGCCGGCAAGCTTCGGCTTCCTCGGGTCGGTGACGTCATACTGACGCATCTCGCCCGTGCCCCAGCAGGCGACGTAGAGGAACTTGTCGTCCATGGAGAGGTCGATGTCGGTCACCAGCGGCGGCACTGCGCCAAACCCCTGCAGGAGGGCCGGCAACTGGTCCTTAGACGCCGGCTCGGGGGGAATCGTCGCAGTCTTCTCGACGTGAAACTTGCCGCCTTCCCGCCACCAGGTCCAGATCGATCCTTCAAGGTTCGTGGTGTCGACCACGACGCCTAGGAAGCCGTACTCGCGAACCGGATCGTGCGCGGGTCGCACCTCCAGGCCCATCTGGTGATTGGCGCCAAGATCTATGGTCTGGACATTGCGCCGGGCCCGGAGATCCCAGAAGTGGATATGATGTCCATACTTGTTCGCGAGCAGGTCCTCGGGAACGATGCCGTTCTCGAACTGCGGCGGCAGACCCCACTCGCTCGTCACCATGTAGTCGCGCGGCAGGTTCCACCAGAAGTCATAGTGCTTGGTCTGCGGTCCACGATCGATTTCCCAGCGGCCGAGAATGTCGAACGTCTCGCAGTCCATGATGAAGACGCCTGGAGGTCCGTCAGTACCGTCCTTGCCGCCGCCGCCAAGGGTGCTTACGTAGATGCCTTCCGGCCCGCAATGCACGGTGTGGGGCCGCGAGTAGCCAGTCTTTTTGAAGACCTCCTCAGGTTCGATGATCTTGCAAATCTTGGCCTTAGTGGGATCTGGCTTCGTGTCCACGATATAGATGCGTGAGGAGCGGAGGCCTGGGATGATCAGATAGCGTCGCTCTAGGAACGCGTGGCCGGTGAGTGGCGACAAGGACGACGAGCAGGCATTCCAGCCGAAATGGTGGAACTCGTCCCCTTTGTTTGGCATCGTCACGGTGTGGACGATCTGGCTGTACGTCGGCGAGCCTGGTTTCACGTCGATGACTGCGAGCGCGTCGGGCTTCGAGAAGTCCGGGCTGAGCAGCAGCGTATAGGCGAAGTTCTCCGGCGCCGCTTCCATCGCTAGCTTCGGCGATGCGTGGAAGGTCGGATCAGGCCTCATTGTCATTGGAGTGCCTTTCTGCCCGCCTCGAGGCGGACGACTTCTTATCAGTTGGGCTCGTTTGCGCCGAGCAGGCCAAGCTTATCACAGCCAGAGGCGCGTGAGGTCGATACCGCGAGATCTTTTGGCCCCGCTCAGGCCTACAACCGCCGTTGATCCGGCTGGGAGGCATCAAAGCTCAAGGAGGCGAGGAGCGGTCATTTGCTGCCGTGCATTCGTCTGAAGTTGGCACGAACCCATCGTTCGCTGCACCGCGACAAGTCCGTCCGCTCTGAGAATCAGTTCTGCCGTGCCCTCGATTGAGTACATGCCCTAGTCCGTGCCCAGGTCAGTGCCGTCCGGCATCAAAGCAGGTCCGCCAGCATGCGGGCGGCGCGCGCGGCGCCATCGGCCTCCACCGGCCGCGGCCTGCGGGGGGCCCCCAGCTCCGCCAGCATGGCATCGGCGATCGTATCCGGGGTCGCCGTGGCGAATTCCAGACGCCGCCCTGCGCCGTAGCGCTCGAGCCGGTGGGCGACGTGGAAATTCTGCTCGAAGTGGTTCCTGAGCGGGAAGTAGAGGAACGGCGTGCCCGCCGCCGCCAGCTCCATGCAGGTGGTGAGGCCGCCCTGCACGAGGGCCAGGTCGCACGCCGCCAGGTGGCGGTCGAGGTCGGGCACGAAGGCGCGCACCTCGACGCCCGCCGGCGCTTCGAGCGCGCGCGGGTCGATGCGCGGGCCTGCGACCACGATCATGCGCAGCTCCGGCAGCCGGGCGCGGACCATGGGGGTGCTCTCCAGGATGCGCTTGATCAGGTGCGCGCCCACGCCCGACCCGCCGACCGTGACGATGCACACCCGCTCGCCCGGCCGGTACCCGAGCCGCTCCCGCAGGTCGGCGCGGCTCCCAAACCCCGCAGGGTGCTCGCCGAGGACGTAGCCCGCGAACTCGAAGTGCCTGGGCACCCAGTCGCGGATGGCCGGCAGGTCCTTGCCGAAGGTCAGCGGCACGATGTCCTCGGGGCCGCCTACGAAGATGGCGCGGTCGCGCACGTGGGGGTGTCGCTCGACGTGCTCGATCATCTCGGCGTTGTAGTCGGCGGTGAGGAAAGCCTCGTGGTCGCCGCCCGAGGGCATCGGCACGTAGCCGACGAAGTCGGTGAGCCAGGCGAGCTTGCAGCGCTTGAGCTCGGGGTGCTCGTGCCAGTTGTGGTCGATGTCCCAGGCCTCGTCGGCGATGACGAGATCGTAGCCACCCTCGTTCACGGCGTCCTGGAAGATCATGAAGTTGGCGATCAGCACCTCGTCCATGCTGCGGATGGCCTGGAAGCAGTGGAGCTCGTGCGCGCCCGACTCCAGCTCGATATGGCGCGACTCGCTCGCCAGCCGCGGGCTCAGGGGATGGATGCGCTCGCCGTTGGCCTGGAGCAGCCGCGTCACCGGGTCCTGCGCCAGCCAGTCCACCTCCAGGTCCGGATGCAGCCTGCGCAGCTCGCGGGCGATGGCGATGTCGCGGCGCCCGTGGCCCAGACCGATGGGCGAGGAGAGGTAGAGCGCCTTCTTGTCCCGGCGCGAGGGCTT
>JBAPMW010000541.1:0-2264 GCA_049278815.1 Hyphomicrobiaceae bacterium | reverse complement strand
GCTCGATGCGCCAGGGCTGCGGGCCGCCGGGAGCCTCGGGGCGGATGCGGTAGAGATTGTAGCGACCAAGGGCCTCGTGGCGGTGCCGCCGCCCCCGCGACGCCGACGGCGCGCCGACCACGGCGATGCGGCCGGGCACCCCGTCAGGGCCGGCGCGGAACGGCAGCCACGCCAGCATATTGCGGTGGTTGTGGCCATGGATGACGAGCTCGGCCCCGCCCCGCTCCAGCACCTGCTCCAGCCCTGGGGCGTCGCGCAAGCCGCGGGAAGCGTCGGCTTGGCCGCGCAGGGGCGGATGGTGCACCAGCACCAGCCGGAACAGGCCTGCGCCCCGCAGGCGCTCCAGCACGCCGGCCAGCGCCTCCAGCTGCCGCTTGCCGATGCGACCCCAGGCCATGAAGGGCGGCGTCTCGACGGCGGAATCGATGCCGATCAGGGCCACCATCCCGCCGATCACGCGCACGAAGGGGAAGCCCTCGCCGCCGGCGTAGGCAAGCCCCTCGGCGTTGGAGCCCATATAGTCCGCCCAGCGGCGCGCACCGGGATCGCGACCGATGCGGGAATAGGTGTCGTGGTTGCCGGGCACCACCGTCACGCGCTCGGACGGGCCGAGCGCCTGGAGCCAGGCCAGCGCGTTGATGTGCTCCCGCGGCAGGCCAATGTTGGCGAGATCGCCGGTGACGGCGATGTGGTCGGGCCGCTGCGCCGCCATGTCGGCGACGATGCGGTCGAGCACGGCGCGCTGGTGAACGTGGCGCCGCTTGCGCACCCAGTTGGCGTAGCCCAGCCCACGCTTGAGGCTCCAATAGCGGGGCGCGAAGCCCTCGATCGGACCCAGGTGCACGTCGGTCAAATGCGCGATGGTGATCATGCCGGACTGGTCATTGGCACCGGTTGAGCAACGGCTTCCCGCAGCCTTGCGGGATCTGCCGGGTGGATACGGCGGTTGGATGGGGACGCCAAGCACGAACGCGTCTATGTGATATGCGTGTGCAGGCGGGCCTGACATGGTTGGCAGACGACTCGTTGCCAAGGCGCTGCAGCGCTATTGGCGCATCAAACGCGGGCTGACCCTGGGTGTGCGCGGCATCGTGCTCGACCCTCAGAACCGCGTGCTGCTGGTCCGGCACGGCTACCAGCCAGGCTGGCATTTCCCCGGTGGCGGCGTGGAGTGGGGCGAGACCGCCCTGACGGCGCTGGCGCGCGAGCTGCAGGAGGAGGCGGGGGTCGTGCTTGCCGAGACGCCGGTGCTCCACGGCCTTTATGCCAACTTCAGGCACTTTCCGGGCGACCATATTGCCTGCTATGTGGTGCGCGCTTGGCGCCAGGCCGATGTGCCGGCGCCGACCTTTGAGATCCGCGAGCAGCACCTGTTCCGCGCTGACGCCCTGCCGGCGGACGCGGCCGGTGCCGTCGTCCGGCGCATCGCCGAGGTCCTGGAGGGGCGGCCGCGGGAGGAAACGGGTGAGTGGTGAGATGGTGAGATGGTGGTGCCTGGGGCGCCGGGGGGCAAGACTCCCGGGGGGTGAAGCCCAGTGGTGCTGCACGTGCAGTCGATGCTGCTGGCGTCGCGCGCCCTTGCAGCTGGATCGCGCTTCGCAGACGTCGGGCGCGACCCTTTCATTGTCCAAGCTCCGAGTTGCCGCTGTGGCTTCCTCGCCCTTGGCCCCCTCCCTCGCCACAGGTACAACCTGAGCTCACCATCTCACCACTCACCATCTCACCCCTGGCATGTCCCTCTCGCCCATCATCCGTCCGGCCCGCCCGGAAGACCAGGCCGCCATCGCCGCCCTGCACGCGCGTGCCATGGGACCCGGCCGGCTCGCCCGCACGGCCTACCGGGTGCGCGAGGCGGCGGCAGGGGGGTTCTCCCCGTTCTGCCGGGTGTCCCTGCTCGACGGCCGGCTGATCGCGGCCGTAGGCTTCACGCCGGTGCGCATCGGCGGCAGGGACGGCGCCTTGCTGCTCGGGCCCCTGGCGGTCGCGCCCGACCTGGCCAACCGGGGCTACGGCCGCGGGCTGGCGGCCAGCGCCCTCGAGGACGCCCGCGCCGCCGGCATCGCCCTCGTCGTGCTGGTGGGCGACGAGCCCTACTACGCCAGGCTCGGCTTCAAGCCCGTCCCGCGCGGCCAGATCACCCTGCCAGGCCCGGTCGATCCGGACCGGCTGCTGGCGGTGGAGCTGACGCCAGCAAGCCTCGCGAATTTCTCGGGACCTATCACGACACGTTGCACTCCCCATTGACCGCCGATAGATCACTAGGA
>JBAPMW010000540.1:0-3620 GCA_049278815.1 Hyphomicrobiaceae bacterium | reverse complement strand
GTGAAACGGGCACTTGCCAGCGTCGGCGCTACCGTCAGCCATGGTTGCCTCCTCGGGGCATACTTGGAGCAGCTAAGCTAGCTTCTTAGTCAACGCGTCCCATCAGGTAAAATTGACTTAAATGATCGTTGCGATAAGATTGTCTAATGATGCAAATGACCCTCAGGCAGCTGCGCTATTTCGATGCCCTGGCCCGTCACAGCCACTTCGGACGCGCAGCCGCAGCCTGCTCGATCTCGCAGCCGGCGTTGTCGATGCAGATCAAGGAGCTGGAGGACGCGCTCGGCGCCCCGCTCGTCGAGCGAGGCGCACGCCAGGTCCGGCTTACGCGGCTCGGAGAGGAGGCCGCCTTGCGCGTGCGCGCCATCCTGCGCTCTGTCGAGGAGCTGGGAGACTTCGCGCGCGCGTCGCGGGATCGGTTCGGGGGCCGGTTGCGCATGGGCATGATCCCGACGATTGCACCCTACCTCCTGCCGGCGGTGATCGGGGACCTCGCACGGACGCATCCCGAGCTCGACATTCACGTCCGCGAGGCGCTGACATCGAAGCTGCTCGAGGAGCTCAGCGAGGGCCGGCTCGACGCAGCCATTGTGGCCCTGCCGCTCTCCGAGCCTTCGCTCACCGAGGTTCCCCTGTTGGCGGAGGATTTCCTGCTGGTCCGCCCGGCCGAGGACGAGGGAGCGCCGGTGCCCGGCAGCGAGGCGCTGCGCGAGATGCGGCTGCTTCTGCTGGAGGAAGGGCACTGCTTCCGCGAGCAGGCCCTGTCGTTCTGCAACATGCAGTCGTCGCCGCCGCGCGAGGTGCTGGACGCGAGCTCGCTCTCCACGCTCGTGCAGATGGTCAGCGCCGGCATGGGCGTCACCTTGATCCCGGAGATGGCCGTGGCGGTGGAGACGCGCCGGGCCTTGGTGTCGGTCGCCCGCTTCAAGGACCCCCAGCCCTCGCGCACCATCGGCATGATCTGGCGCAGGACCAGTCCGCTGGCCGCACAGCTCCTCGAGCTGTCCGAGGTGGTGGGCCGCGCGGCGGAGGCGTTGCGCGATGGGCGCAATCCGGATCGTCATGGCGCCGGCGCGGCGCCACATTCGAGACGATCCGTTTGAAGGTGCCCAACCGCGCGCCACATGCGCAAGATTTGTCGGCGCCAAAAGATGCGTGACTGGGCAGGTTGGATAAAAAACAGGCACAGCTTGCGCCGCGGTTAGGCGTCTGCTTCCCGCACCCCAGCGATTCCCCTTTGTTCTCAGCCAGCTAAGGCTTTCGTTTCCAGAGTGGCACGGCCGTTGCTTTTGGGTTGCCGGGGGCACTGGTGCACCCGCATTCGCTTCCCATCAAAGGTGGTGTCACTCTCATGACTCGCAACTTCCTCAGGATTGCGGCGGCAGCCCTCGTGCTGGCCGTGGCGTCGCTGGGCGGACACGCCCAGGCGCAACAGACCATCAAGGTCGGCATTTTGCATTCCCTCTCGGGCACGATGGCCATCAGCGAGACGACGCTGAAGGACGTCATGCTGATGCTGATCGCGGAGCAGAACAAGAAGGGCGGCCTGCTCGGCAAGAAGCTGGAGCCGGTGGTGGTCGACCCGGCGTCCAACTGGCCCTTGTTCGCCGAGAAGGCGCGCGAGCTTATTGCCACGCACAAGGTCGCCGCCGTGTTCGGCTGCTGGACCTCGGTGTCGCGCAAGTCCGTGCTGCCGGTGTTCAAGGAGCTGAACTCGGTCCTGTTCTATCCCGTGCAGTACGAGGGTGAGGAGAGCGAGCGCAACGTGTTCTACACCGGCGCCGCGCCGAACCAGCAGGCGATCCCGGCCGTCGACTACCTCGCCAAGGAGGAGAATGTCGTGCGCTGGGTGCTGGCGGGCACCGACTACGTCTACCCCCGCACCACCAACAAGATCCTCGAGGCCTACCTCAAGGCGAAGGGCGTGAAGGCCGAGGACATCATGATCAACTACACGCCGTTCGGTCATTCCGACTGGCAGACGATCGTGGCCGACATCAAGAAGTTCGGCTCGCAGGGCAAGCGCACGGCCGTGGTCTCGACCATCAACGGCGACGCCAACGTGCCCTTCTACAAGGAGCTTGCCAACCAGGGCGTCAGCGCCAAGGACATCCCCGTCGTCGCCTTCTCGGTGGGCGAGGAGGAGCTGGCCGGCCTCGATACCAAGCCGCTCGTCGGCCATCTGGCCGCGTGGAACTACTTCCAGTCGGTGGACACCAAGATCAACAAGGAGTTCATCGCCAAGTGGAAGGCGTTCATCAAGAACGACAAGCGCGTCACCAACGACCCGATGGAAGCCCACGTGATCGGCTTCAACATGTGGGTCGAGGCCGTGAAGAAGGCGAAGACCACCGACCCCGACAAGGTCATCGACGCCATCGTCGGCATCAAGGTTCCCAACCTGACGGGCGGCATCTCCGAGATGCTCCCCAACCACCACATCACCAAGCCGGTGCTGATCGGCGAGGTGCGCGCCGACGGCCAGTTCGACGTGGTGTGGAAGACGCCGGGCCTGGTGCCGGGCGACGCCTGGTCGAAGGAGCTGGAGAGCTCGAGGGACCTGGTTGCCGACTGGGTGAAGCTCAAGTGCGGCAACTACAATATCAAGAGAGAAAAGTGCGGCGGCTAGTCGCCGCACCGTACCGGTAAGGTCATGGCGGGGCGGCGGCGACAGACCGCCGCCCCCGCGAAATGAGAACGAGGGTGCCGGGGATTGCGATGGTGAGGGTCGGGGCACGCTGGGCGCTTTGGGTGCTGGCCATTCTGGCGCTGCTGCTGGGCCAGCTCGTGCTCCTCACCGTGCCGTCGGGCGCGCAGGGCTACGAGCAGGCGCTGGAGCGTTTCGCCGGCGGCTCCTTCAGCGAGACGGATGCGGCCATCGCCGCCGTCGCCGGCAGCGGCCACCGTCTGGCCGCCGAGGTTATCGGCGCCCTCCAGGATGGGCGTCTGCTGTTCAATCCCGACGACAGGAAGATCTACGTGCGCGAGCCCGCCGGCGGCCTCATCGATGCCGCGTCGGGCCAGCCCGTCGCCGGCGCGGAGCCTGCCAATCTCAAGTCTGTGCGGCTCAACAACCGCCTGCGGCGCGCCGTCGATGCGGCGCTCGGCAGCCTGACGCTGCGCGCGCCCGACCCCAAGCAGCGCCTCGATGCCGCGCAGGCCGTGCTCAAGTCGCGCGATGCCAACGCGATGCCCGCGCTTGAGGGCGCGCTCGCCAGCGAGACCGACCCGCGCGTGAAACGGGCCATGCAGGAGGCCAAGGCGGCGATCCTGCTGTTCCAGCCCAAATCCAGCGAGGCGGACAAGATCGCCGCCATCGCCGTCATCCGCGAGCGCAGCGACCAGGATGCGCGCGCGCTGCTCGGCGGTCTGCCGTCGGGGCTGGAGCCCAACGTCCAGCGAGCGGCCGAGGCCGCCATCGCGTCAATCGATTCCTACCTTGCCCGATGGCGCATGGCGCAGGACCTCTGGTACGGCCTCTCGCTGGGCTCGGTGCTGCTGCTCGCCGCCATCGGCCTCGCCATCACCTTCGGCGTGATGGGCGTCATCAACATGGCGCACGGTGAGATGGTGATGCTGGGGGCGTACACCACCTTCGTGGTGCAGGAGACGATCCGCAC
>JBAPMW010000539.1:0-2880 GCA_049278815.1 Hyphomicrobiaceae bacterium | reverse complement strand
GTGTTGTTCCAGGGCCGGGCGGCCCCGTCGGCCGAGACCGCCGCGGCCGGCGGCGAGCTCTGGAGCGAGGTGCGGCGGCTGCCGCCGCAGCAGCGCGACGCGGTGATCCTGGTCTACGCGGAGGACCTCACTCACGCCGAGGCTGCCGCGATCATGTGCTGCACGGAGAAGACCGTGTCCTGGCACCTGCACGAGGCCCGGAAACGATTGCGAGCGCGGCTCGATGCCGTGGGTTGAGACATGACCGAGGACGAGCTCAAACGGCTGAAGAACCTGCCCGTTCCCGCGCCCAGCGAAGGCGCAAGGGAGGCGGCGGTGGCTGCGGCGCTTGCGGCGTTCGAAGCCGCGGCGCCCCCTCGCGCCGGCGCACCCCAAGGAAACGACCTGCCGCCACGTCTCAGGGACACAACTTCAGTCTCTGAGGGGAGCAGACGAATGCGTTTCCGCCGTCCCGCGGCCATCGCCGCGTCGATTGTCGTGCTTGGGCTCGTTGTGCCGTTTACAGCCTACATGATGCTGGGGCCGCAACCAAGGCTAGGGGTGCAACCCCAGGATAAGTTGGCGCAGGTTCAGTCGCCGGACAACAAGGTGTCAGCGCCCCATTTTCAATTAGGCAAAGACTACGCCGGTCTACCGGGCGACGTGAAGTACGATCGCAAGACAGGCAAAATCGTTCCGCCTGCGGGGGGAGACGCTAAGCCCACCATGACCGCACCTTCGGCGGCCCCGAAAGAGGAGGCCCCGGCGCCGAAACCGGAGGCGGGAACCAAATTGGTCGAGATCGTACCTAAGGGCGGTGAGACGATCCGCGGCTTCAACCGCGGCGGCTTCGGCGGAAAAATAGATGCAAGCCAGGATGCAGACCAATTCATCCGGTTCGGGCCCTCTACCAAATTTGGCTCTGAGCCACCGGCGCCACCGCCGGCAAAGTCCAAGGGTGCTCAGGCGGTCACCGACGCTCCGTCTCCGAAGAAGGAGGCGACGCTCGAGTCGCAGAAGGTCGCTGGTGCCGCGCCGCCTTGTCCGCCCGGGCGCATATGCGGGGTGCTATACCCCAGTCAGGTCAAGGAGAAAGCGGCTGCAGCGCTGAAGGGCGGCGAGGTTGCTGACCAAATGGCGCAGGCGACCGACGACGGGCGCGACCGCTTCACGGCGGCCGCAGCCAACCCGGTCAAGAGCGTGGCGAGCGAGCCGGTGTCGACCTTCTCGATCGATGTCGACAGCGCCTCCTACTCGTTCGTGCGCAGGGCGCTCAATGCGGCGAAGCTGCCGCCGAAGCAGGCCGTGCGCGTCGAGGAGATGATCAACTACTTCCCCTACGACTACCCGCTTCCAGAGGACCGGAGCGCGCCCTTCCGGCCGACGGTCTCGGTGCTGCCCTCGCCCTGGAACCCCAGCAACAAGCTCGTCCACATCGCCATCAAGGGCTTCGATGTGCCGAGGTCCCAGCACCCGCGCGCCAACCTGGTGCTGCTCATCGACACCTCGGGCTCGATGGCGCCCGAGGACCGGCTGCCGCTGCTCAAGAACGCCTTCCGCATGCTCATCGACACGTTGCGGCCGGATGACACGGTCGGCATCGTCACCTACGCAGGGCAGACGCGCGCGGCGCTGGAGCCGACGAAGGTGGCCGACAAGCGCAAGATCCTCGAGGCGATCGAGCGTCTCAACGCCGGCGGCTCGACCGCAGGCGGCGCGGGCATCCAGGAAGCCTACAAGATGGCCGAGGGCGCCTTCGACAAGGCCGCAGTCAACCGCATCATCCTCGCTACCGACGGCGATTTCAACGTCGGCATCACCAACACCGACGAGCTGAAATCGTACATCGAGAGAAAGCGCGAGACCGGCATCTACCTGTCGGTGCTGGGGGTCGGCCGCGGCAACTACAACGACGCGCTGATGCAGGCCCTGGCCCAGAACGGCAACGGCGTCGCCGCCTACATCGACACGCTGAACGAAGCGCGCAAGGTCCTCGTCGACGAGGTGTCCTCGACGCTGTTTCCCATCGCCAAGGACGTGAAGATCCAGATCGAGTTCAACCCGGCCCAGGTGACCGAGTACCGATTGATCGGCTACGAGACCAGGCTTCTCAAACGCGAGGACTTCAACAACGACAAGATCGACGCCGGGGACATCGGCTCGGGCCACACGGTGACCGCGATCTACGAGGTCACGCCGGTCGGCAGCCCGAAGTTCGTCGAGGACCTGCGCTACAAGCAGCCCGCGGCGGCGACGCCTAGCGAAGGCAAGGGCGAGTACGGCTTCCTGAGGATCAACTACAAGCTGCCAGCCGAGAGCGTGAGCCGCCGCATCGAGCTCCCGATTACCCAGGCGCTGGAAAAGGCGACCATCGAGCAGGTCCCGACGGATGTACGCTTCTCGGTTGCGGTCGCGGCGTTCGGGCAGCTGCTCAGAGGCGAGCCCTATCTCAAGAGCTTCGGCTACGACGAGGTGATCGCGCTCGCCGCCGCCGCCAGGGGCGAGGACCTCTTCGGCTACCGAGCCGAGCTCCTCAACCTGGTCCGCCTGGCCAAGTCCGCCCGCCCCTGACGTTCGGGCATGGATGCGAGCCCAACTTGGCGATCTGCTGTCGGCGGTGTTTTCGATGCCGCCGACTGACGCCTCTCGCGACACCAATGGTCGTGCTTCTTGGGCAGCTTGACGGAGCCAGAGCCGGATTTTTCCGGTTCTGGCTCCCCCCCTGCATGAGGTGAGCGGAGCATCCACCGGAGCAAGCCGAGGGGACAACTGAGTGTCCGACCGAGCCGGACCGCGAAGGCTGGAGCGCTTTCCGGGGTGATATGGGGCGAAGGAAGGATTGCCGGTTCGCATCAGATGAAAGCGCTCCAGCCTCCCTCCGCATCGCTCCAGGATGGGCCG
>JBAPMW010000538.1:0-3471 GCA_049278815.1 Hyphomicrobiaceae bacterium | reverse complement strand
GCAGTAGGGCAGTAGGGCAGTAGGGCAGTAGGGCAGTAGGATCCTGGCTGGCCCACTGCCTTATTGCCTTACTGCCCTATTGCCCTTTTGGTTGACAGGAGCGCAAGGGCCAAGCCACAAACACGCGCCATGACCAACGAGACCTTGCAGGCCGTCATCGAAGCCGCGTGGGACAAGCGCGACAGCATCGGCGCAACCACAGGCGGGGAGGTGCGGACGGCGGTCGAGACCGCGCTCGACCGCCTCGACGAGGGCACGGCCCGCGTCGCCGACAAGAAGAGCGGCGAATGGGTTGTGAACCAATGGCTTAAGAAGGCCGTTCTGCTGTCGTTCCGGCTCTACGACATGGCGCCGATCACGGGCGCGCCGGACGGCGCCACGTGGTGGGACAAGGTGCCCTCCAAATTCGCCGGCATGACGCCTGAGGCCTTCAAGGCGGCCGGCTTCAGGGCCGTCCCCGGCGCCATCGTCCGGCGCGCGGCCTACGTGGCGCCCAGCGTGGTGCTGATGCCGTCGTTCGTCAACCTGGGGGCCTATATCGACAGCGGCACCATGGTCGATACCTGGGCCACGGTGGGCTCCTGCGCGCAGATCGGCAAGAACGTGCATCTCTCGGGCGGTGTCGGCATCGGCGGTGTGCTGGAGCCGCTGCAGGCCAACCCCACCATCATCGAGGACAACTGCTTCATCGGCGCCCGCTCCGAGGTCGTCGAGGGTGTCGTCGTCGGCGAGGGCTCGGTGCTGTCCATGGGCGTCTTCATCGGCGCCTCCACCAAGATCGTCGACCGCGCCACCGGCAAGATCCTGACGGGCAAGGTCCCGCCCTATTCCGTGGTGGTGCCCGGCACGCTGCCCGGCAAGCCGTTCCCGAACAACGAGCCGGGCCCCAGCCTCTATTGCGCCGTAATCGTCAAGACCGTAGACGCACAGACGCGCGCCAAGACCGGCATCAACGAGCTGCTGCGCGACTGACATCTGCGCGGCGTAGGTTGGGTCAACCCGGCGAAAGCCGGGGGCAGACCAACACAGTCCGAGGTGGAGCCCTTGATTTGTGTTGGGTCGGGGGATGCGGCCATGTTCATCAAGTCCGAGCGCTACTACGACGCCATTTACGCATGGAAGGACTACAAGGCCGAGGCGGCGCGCCTTATCGAGATCATCGCCGCCGGCAAAACCTCATCGGGCAATGCCCTCTTGGACGTGGCGTGCGGCACCGGGGGTCATATTCCTTACTTGCGGCAGTCCTTCATGATCGAAGGGCTCGACCTCGATCCGGAGATGCTGCGCATCGCGCGGGCGCAGCACCCCGACGTGCCATTCCATGCCGGCGACATGGCTGACTTCGAGCTGGGGCGGCAGCTCGACGTCGTGGTGTCGCTCTTCAGCTCCGTCGCCTATATGCGGACGCCGGATCGGCTGGCCAAGGCGGTAGGCGCCATGACGCGCCACGTGCGGCCGGGCGGGGTGCTGATCGTCGAGCCGTTCTTCTCGCCGCAGACCTGGAAGGAGCGCACGGGAGCGCCGGGCGCCATGGTGGTGGAGAAGCCCGATTTGTCCATCGTGCGCATGACCGACTGGGTGCGCGAGGGCAACCTCGTCACGATGACGTTCCACTATTTGGTCGGCACGGCCGACGGCGTCGAGCACTTCACGGAGGAGCACGAGCTGGGGCTCTTCAGCGACGAGGAGCATCGCGCCGCCTTCGCCGCGGCGGGCATGACGGTGGCCTACGACGAGAAGGGCCTCATGGGTCGCGGCCTCTACATCGGCACGTGGTAGAGGTGTCAGACCCTCTGGGTCTGACACCATGGCTCCTGCGCCGGTTGCGCTATGGTGTCAGATCCTCTGGGTCTGACACCTCCTCACGCCTTGCGATAAAGCATCCGTGCCCTGATGGTGCCGGGCAGGGCGCGGACCTCCTTCACGATCGCCTCGGCCTCGGCCACGGTGCCGTCGGCGTCGAGCACGACGTAGCCCAGATCCCCGGCCGTCTCGTAGTGCTGGGCGGCGATGTTGACCTTGTGGCGGGCGAACACGTCGTTGAGGCGGCCGAGCTCGCCCGGCAGGTTGCGCTGCACCTGGATGAAGCGCGTGCCGGCGGGCCTTGGCGAGAGCTGCACCTGCGGGAAGTTGACGGCGCCGGTGGTGGAGCCGACGTCGGAATATTCCACCAGCTTGCGCGCCACCTCGGCGCCGATGCGCTCCTGCGCCTCCTCGGTCGAGCCGCCGACATGCGGCGTGAGGATGACGTTGTCGAGGCCCTGCAGCGGGCTCAGGAATTTGTCGGCATTGGACGAGGGCTCCACCGGGAACACGTCGATGGCCGCGCCGGCGAGCTTCTTTGCGCGCAGCGCCGCTGCCAGCGCCTCCAGATCGACCACGGTGCCGCGCGAGTTGTTGATGAGGAACGCGCCCGGCTTCATGCGGGCGATCTCAGCCTCGCCGATCATGCCATGCGTGGCCGGCGTCTCGGGGACGTGCAGGCTCACCACGTCCGCCCGTGCCAGGAGATCGTCGAGCGTGCCGGTGGGCTCCACGTTGCCGTGGCGCAGCTTCTCGGTGTGGTCGTAGGAGTAGACGCGCATGCCCATGGCCTCGGCCAGCGCCGCGAGCTGGGTGCCGATGTTGCCGTAGCCGACGATGCCGAGCGTCTTGCCGCGCACCTCGTTGGAGCCCGCCGCGCTCTTGTCCCAGCCGCCGGCATGGGCCGCCGCCGACTTGGGGAAGATGCGCCGCATCAGCATGACGATCTCGGCGATGGTCAGCTCCGCCACCGAGCGCGTGTTGGAGAACGGCGCGTTGAAGACCGGGATGCCCATGGCGCGGCAGGCGGCCAGATCCACCTGGTTGGTGCCGACCGAGAAGCAGCCGACGGCGACGAGCGCCCTGACGCCTTCGACGATGTCGGCGGTGAGCTGGGTGCGCGAGCGGATGCCGAGCAGGCGCACGCCGCCGTCGAGGGCCTTGCGCAGCTCCGCGGCATCGAGCGCCTTGGTGCGGCGGTCGATCTGGGTGTAGCCGGCGCCCTTGAGGAGGTCGACGGCGGTCTCGGAAATGCCCTCCAGCAGCAGGGCCCCGATCTGGTCCTTGGGCAGCGAATAGGGGAACGGCTGCTTCAGCGTGTCGCCAGGGCGCATCTGGGCCTCGCGCGGTGGGCATCGGGGGGACGGTCTTGTCTATAGAGAGCCTGCCCGATGCCGACAATGTCGGCCAGGCGCGGCAGAAAAGCCGGCAGTCGGGTGTCGGGCTTCGCTAGTTTTGTGTCTCCGACACCTCATCCTTTGTCATGCCGGGGCTTGTCCCCGGCACCCAGCCAACCGCAAGCGCAGGAGCAAGCTGAGAGCTGGGTCCCGGCAACAAGTGCCGGGATGACACCTGTACGATCTGTTGGAGTCACAACACTAGAGCATCTTCCACTTGATGTGGATCGTGCCAGGACCAATCTGCGAAAGCGCTTCCATTGCAGAGCGC
>JBAPMW010000537.1:0-4343 GCA_049278815.1 Hyphomicrobiaceae bacterium | reverse complement strand
AGGTCGACCGTACCGCCCAACTCGTAGGGGATCAGGTCCCGAATTGTGCTTGTCCCATAACTGGACTTGCCGAGAGCGACGACAGGGGGGCCGCCGGCTTCTCGCCATTCGAACACCAGATGGGCTCGTGGGTGCCCGGTCAGGCGCCGGTCCCATCGGATCGATACCCGGCCATTCTTAGCAGAGAGGGCGCCATACTTGGCAGCGTTGGTGGCGAGTTCATGCAGCACAATGGCCATCGCCTGACCCGCCTCGGGTTTCAGTAAAATGCCTGGGCCGTTGATCTCGGTGTTGTCGCTGGTTGCATACGGTGCGAGCTCCCGCCGGACGAGGTCTGTAAGCGATACCCCATGCCACCGACGGGAGCTCAATAGCTCGTGTGTCGTTGCCATCGACTGAATGCGTCCATCGAGCGCCGCCGCGAAGTCGGCAACCGACTTACTCCCTTGGCGGGTGTGGGAGACGACAGCGCTAACGGTCGCGAGTGCGTTCTTGACGCGATGGTCGAGTTCGGCCAGCAAAGTGCGTTGCTGTTTTTCCACCCGCTTTCGCTCGGTTATGTCTATGCTGACCCCGAGGACACGGTGTGGGTGGACTCTGCCTCGATAGGCAATGAAGCAGCGCGTCTCGATCCAGCGCAGCTCGCCGCCAGAACGGATGATTCGATACTCAACGTTGTATTCGCGCCGACGCTCACGGAACGCGTCGCTGCGGAACTGTTCTACTCTTCCTATGTCGTCCGGATGCACACTAGCCAGGCATTCGCTGCGTGGTAGCTCGGTTGTGCCTTCAGGAAGGCCGTGGATGGCCGCATATCCGTCAGAAATCTTCATGACCTCTGTGTCGGCGTCGTACGCATAGCTACCAACCAGGCCGCTTTTTGCTGCCAGAGCAAGGTGGATGTTGCGCTCGGCGAGGCGAGCCTCCGCGCGCTTGCGGTCGGTAATGTCGCCAACGACAGAGACGAAACAGTCGACGCCGCCGTGCATGTTCCGCACGCAGCCGACAGAGAGACTTGCCCACACTATGCCGCCATCCCTGCGAACATATCGCTTCTCGACGCAGTAGGTATCGGCTTCGCCGACGAGTGTCTTCTTGAGAAGCGCGAGGTTGGCTGAAAGATCGTCCGGGTGTGTAAGGTCCTGGAAGGTTCTCGTCTTGAGCTCCTCGACTGAATAACCGAGCATGTTGGCAAAGCTTTTGTTGGCGCGCAGAATTGACCCGTCAGGATTCACCAGCGCGACGCCAACCGCCGCATTTTCGAACGTTGCCCGAAATCGTGCCTCGCTATCGGTCAGCGCGCGCCGCGCCTCGACATGCTCGGTCATGATCTCACTGAACAAGAGCGCGCCGCCAATCTTTCCATCAGCTCGGCGCCAGGGAACCATGGACCAGCGTAGCCAGTCGGTGCGGCCGTCCTGGTCCGTGAACTGGTCTTCTTCCTGCGACAACTCCTCGCCCGCCAGAACGCGGGCATGAACGTCGCGCCAATACTGCGGAACGTTGGGAAAGATCTCGTAGTGCGACCGGCCAATGAGCTGTGTTTCCTGTGGGAGGCGGTAACTAACGACAAAGCGGCGTGAGACGGCGAGGTAGCGCATCTCCCGATCGAACATTGCCATCGCTGCCGGCGCGTGCTCGACGAACAACGCCAGCTGCGTCTTTCGATCTGCGAGGTCGGCTTCCGCCCGCTTGCGCTCGGTGATATCGACAAGCATGTTGACGGCACCGGTCAGCCTTCCGAATTCATCGAACAGCGGGGTCGGATAGGGGATGAAAGGAACTCGCGTGCCATCCGGGCGCTCAGCTACCGCTTCCATCCCAAGGATTGGTCGCCTTTGACGCAGAGCCAAAGCCGTCGGGCACTCGTCATGCGGCAGCGGCGTACCATCCGCCCAATAGAGCTTCCAAGAACCGCAGAACTTGCTCTTGCCAAGTTCGGGGCGGCAGCCCCAGAGCTCGGCCGCAGCCTCGTTGTAAAAGGTGAGACGCCCCTCGGCGTCTGTCACGTAGATCGCGGCAGGAAGCGCCTCGATTGCCGCTCGAGACAGACCATCGATGTCGCCCAACGCATGGGCGCGCGTCGCACCGTTGGGCGTGATTCTTGGTAGTGCCCTAACCCCTCTCAGAGCTGAACTCCACTCGCTCGCGTCGGCCGCCTTCATAGTGAAATGCTGCAGATACTACACTTGACCCCAATGGAGAAAAAAGCCTTGTTCTCATGCTTTATGTTGCCGGTTCGTGACCGCTCGCCAGACCCTCGCCTTTTGCTTCCCCGTTCGTGGGAGATTAAAGGCGGGCGGGTCATCCCTGGCGGGTCGCAGCAAGCGCGGCGATCGCCACGTGTCGCTTTCGGCGCCGTACCCGTGCTTGGTAAGGTCGCTCAAGCAGCGCCTTAGTTAGCCTGACGCTTCCCGGCGCACGTTGCTGGCAGCTGTTTGCGCCGCGAGGACGCGCAATGCGGTAGGACAGCCCCGGGTCATACCCAGCAAAGCTCTCCCTGACCACAAGGCGTCCGTTCAGCCCCTGAACCGGACGCCCTGGTTACGCCGGAGCCGCTCTCCGGGCGCCGGGATGGAAGCGCCTGAGCGCCAAGTATCCCAGCAGGGCGAAGACGGCCAGCACCGCTATGTGGGCCACGGCGAACGGGGGCTCCGATTGGGTCGGGGCCAGCGCTTGCAGGAACGGCAGCTTCTGGAAGGCCTGGACCACGCCGACGAAGACGTTGAGGTAGAGCGCCAGCACGGCCGTGACGATGTAGATCGAGCGCCAGGCGCCGCTGAGATGGAAGGCGTAGAGCGCGACGAGCGCCACAGCCAGCACGACCAGCGAGACGGCGCCTACGACGTGAGACGGCAGCAGCTCCGAGATCGGAAAGAGGAAGCCGGTGACGCTGGTCAGGATCGTGGCGACCAGAAACAGCGCGGTCCAGCCCGGCAGTCTCCGCCCGTTGATCATGCCAGTCAGGACGATCAGCCCCGCGGCGATGCCGATAAGACTGACGACCACGTGCAGCGTCGTGAACGCGGAGAACGACAAGCCCAGAATCATGGAACGCGGCCCCTCCCGTACCTGCCATCAAGCCATTACGGTAGCAGACGCGACGAATGCGGGACAGCTAAGGAGCGTCTTTTGGACAGGATGCCCCGGTAATGCCCTCATAGAGGGCCGCATCGCCGAGAGGGCGGAGCCTCTTGCTGCCCCTCACCCCGGCCCTCTCCCCGCGCTATTGGACCGCGAGGAGAGGCTGGCGATGCGCGGGGAGAGGGCGAATACCCGCTACGCCGTCAGCACGCCGTTGATCCAGTCCGTGAGCTGCTTCTTCTGCACCAGGGCGCCGACGCGCTCCTCGGCCACCTTGCCGTCCTTGAAGACCATGAGGGTGGGCATGGCGCGGATGCGGTACTTCTCGGTCGTCTGCGGGTTCTGGTCGACGTCGATCTTGACCACCTTCACCTTGCCCTTGAGCTCGGTGGCGACCGCCTCCAGCGCCGGCGCCATGGCCTTGCAGGGGCCGCACCACTCGGCGAAGAAATCGACGACCACCGGCTCGGACGATCGCAGCACCTCGTTCTCGAAGTCCGCATCCGTGACGAAAGGCGTGGCGCCACTCATGTTCCGGGTCTCCTGCATGCAACGGGGCCAGCCCCTTCGCACGTGCCGAGCGTCTTGCTATGCGACGTCGAACGCGCGAGGTCTGACCCCGTCTCTAAGGGGCAACCACACATAGGTGGGGTGCCGCCGGGCGTCAAGGAAGGCCGCGGGCGTATCACGGGGCCTCCTGCCAGAGCCGGCGCTCGAAGGCGTCGAGCCTGTCCTGCGGCAGCCGCATGCAGCGCAGCCCGTCCGTCCACAGGATCGCCGCCTCCACCGTCCTGCCGGGGAAAATCTGAGCGATGCCAAGGCGATAGGCGGCGAGTTGAAAGAGATAGGCCTCGGGCACCGATTGCTCGTCGGTGGGCGACGGCCGGTTCGTCTTGTAGTCGAGGATCAGCACCTTTTCGTCCGTCACCACCAGGCGGTCGATCTTGCCGGTGAGGCGGAGCGCGGGGCCTCGGCCGCCGGGAGGCGGCAGCTCAGCGGCGATCGGCACCTCGGCGCGGCTGTTGGGGCCGAACAGGGCCCCGAGCACGGGATCTTGCAGGATCGCCAGGGTCTCCCGGGCGATGTCCCGGCGCGCCTCGGCGGTCAGCCGGGTGCCGTGCCGGGCGAGGAAGGCCTCGGCGGCCGGCCCCCAGGCGCGCCGGGGCACCTGCGGCAGGTGCTCCAGCAGCGCGTGGGTCAGGTTGCCGCGCAGGAAGCGGCTGTCGTCCGCCAGTTGCGCCGGGGGCAGCACCGGAGGC
>JBAPMW010000536.1:0-23825 GCA_049278815.1 Hyphomicrobiaceae bacterium | reverse complement strand
GCGCCAGCCGGCACCAGAGAAAACTCGGATGACGCTTCAAGCCGCACTTTTCGTTTGACTCGTCGTCCATAATGTAGTTAATCATCCCTTAGCGTTGCGTAAACCCTTAGTGCTCGCACAAAATATTGTGCCAAGTGGCGCTTGTGATGCGACCGCAAGCCGAAGTGGTGCAATGCGCGCCTGCATCACCCTCCTCGCAGGTACCGACGGGGTGCCCACTGGGGTCAATTGGCGCAGTTGTACCACGTCCCCGCGGGTCCGTTCGCAGCGGGAGCGATGTGGTATAGCATCGGCAGCGCGAGCCCCCAGGACGACCCAGGACCACATCAGAGGATAGAGCCCATGTCATTGGCGCTGCCGGAGCCCGACCGTGTGGTGATGCGCCAGCGCGATGCCATCGTGGCCGACCTGCGCAAGCTCGTGCCGCCCGGCACCGTCATCGCCGACGAGGAGGGCCGGCGCGCCTACGAGACGGACGCGCTCACGGCCTATCGCCGCCTGCCGCTCGCCGTGGCCCTGCCGGCGTCCACCGACGAGGTGGCGCGGCTGCTGCGCTATTGCCACGTCAACGACATCAAGGTGGTGGCGCGCGGGGCCGGCACCTCGCTGTCGGGCGGGGCACTGCCGGCCGAGGACGCGCTCGTCATCGGCGTCTCGCGCATGGGCCGCGTCCTCGACATCGACACGCTGAACCGCACCGCCCGCGTCGAGACCGGCATCACCAACCTCGGTATCAGCGAGGCGGTCAAGGCGCGCGGCTTCTTCTACGCTCCCGACCCCTCCAGCCAGCTCGCCTGCACGCTGGCCGGCAATCTCGGCATGAACTCGGGCGGCGCGCACTGCCTCAAGTACGGCGTCACCACCAACAACGTCCTCGGCATGCGCTTGGTGCTGATCGACGGGGAGATCATCGATATCGGCGGCGCCCATCTCGACGCGGCGGGCTACGACCTGATGGGGCTCATTGTCGGGTCCGAGGGCCAGTTCGGCATTGCCACGGAGGCGACGGTGCGCATCCTGCGCTCACCCGAGGGGGCGCGGCCGATGCTGCTGGGCTTCGGCTCCAGCGCGGCGGCGGGCAACTGCGTCTCGGCCATCATCGCCGCCGGCATCATTCCGGTGGCCATCGAGTTCATGGACAAGCCTGCCATCCAGGTGTGCGAGGCCTTCGCCAAGGCCGGCTATCCCACCGACGTGGAGGCGCTGCTGATCGTCGAGGTGGAGGGCTCCAACGAGGAGATGGCAGACCTCCTGGCCGTCATCACCGACATCGCCAGGCGCTTCAACCCGAGCGCCGTGCGCATCAGCCAGAGCCCGGAGCAGAGCGCCGCCATCTGGAAGGGCCGCAACTCGGCGTTCGGGGCCGTCGGCCGCATCTCCGACTACTACTGCATGGACGGCACCATCCCGCTCGGCAGGCTGGGCGAGGTGCTGGTGAAGATCGGCGAGATCTGCGCCAAGCAAGGCCTCAGGGTGGCCAACATCTTCCACGCCGGCGACGGCAACCTGCATCCGCTCATTCTCTACGATGCCAACAACCCGCTGCAGGCCGAGCGGGCCGAGCAGGCCGGCGCCGACATCCTCAGGCTGTGCGTGGAGGTGGGCGGCTGCCTCACCGGCGAGCACGGCGTCGGCATCGAGAAGCGCGACCTCATGACCGTGCAGTTCAACAAGACCGATCTCGCCCAGCAGATGCGCATCAAGACCGTGTTCGATCCCAAGTGGCTCCTGAACCCCGCCAAGGTGTTTCCGCTCGCCGGCCGCGAGGCGGCCCGGGCACTTGAACGTCCGGCAGCGTGAGGCGCCCGTGTCGGTCTTCTCCCACATGCGCCCCATCGATGAGCGCGAGTTCGCGCGCGTGCTGGCCGAGGCCCACGCCACCAAGACCCCGCTGGAGGTAATGGGGGCCGGCTCCAAGCAGGCGATCGGCCGGCCGATGCAGACGGCGGCCAGCATCTCGTCCAAGGCCATGCGCGGCATCACGCTCTACGAGCCGACCGAGATGGTGATGGCGGCGCGCACCGGCACGCCGCTTTCGCAGGTGGAGACGGCGCTGGCCGAGCGCGGCCAGATGCTGGCGTTCGAGCCCGTGGACTATGGGCCGATGCTGGGCGGCGAGGGATCCCAAGCCACCATCGGCGGCGTGTTCGCCGCCAACGTCTCGGGCGCCCGACGCGTCGCCATCGGCGCCGCGCGCGATCACCTGCTGGGGATCCGCGGCGTTAACGGCCGCGGCGACGTCTTCAATTCGGGCGGCCGGGTGATGAAGAACGTCACGGGCTACGACCTGTGCCGCGGGCTGTCGGGCAGCTGGGGCACGCTGGCGGTGCTGTCGGAGGTGACCTTCAAGGTGCTGCCGGCGCCGGAGGACACGGCCACGCTGGTCCTCATCGGGCTGCCGGACGACATCGCCGTGGAGGTGCTGTGCACCGCCATGGCGAGCCCGTTCGAGATCACCGGCGCGGTGCACCTCCAGGCCTCGCTGGCAGCGCGCCTTGAGCACCCGGGCCTCAAGGGCCTCGGCGAGGCGGTGACGGCGCTGCGACTTGAGAATTTCGCCAAGTCTGTGGCCTACCGGAGAGGGCGGCTCGAGGACCTGCTCAAGGTCTACGGCGACATCCACGCGTTGGAGCGCGACACCTCGCGCCTCTTCTGGGGCGAGCTGCGCCGCCTGTCGGTGCTGCGGGGCATCGCACCGGTGTGGCGCATCTCCACCCGGCCCACCGCCGGCCCGAAAGTGGTGGCGGCCATCTCCGCCTACATGGAGTGCCGCGCCCTCTACGACTGGTCGGGCGGCTTGGTATGGGCCGAGGTGCTGCCCACCACCGACGCCGGTGCCGCCGACGTGCGCCGCGTGATCGCCACCCATGGCGGCCACGCCACCCTGGTGCGCGCCGCCACCCAGGTCCGCGCCGCCGTCGAGGTGTTCCAGCCCCTGGAGACCGGCGTCGCCAAGCTCTCCCGCCGCCTGAAGGCTGCCTTCGATCCGACCGGCATCCTCAATCCGGGACGGATGTATGCGGGGGTTTAGGGCGGGCGCTCGGTTGCATGGACCGCCGATTCGGGGGGCTGACGGACGCTCTGCGCTTGGTGAGAGACCTACTGGCACAAACTCACCGTCCGGCGCAACGCAGCGATTCCGTCAGCTGTGAGAGGCAGTTGTAGCGCGCACCTGGTTGGGTGCCAACCCCGGCTCGGGGGACGGCGGCCCTGCCCCCAATCCGTCGCCAGCACCCTCCCATCCGTGTGGAGGCCTCGGTCTTGGCGGTGGGGCGGCGGCGCGGCATGATGCGGCCATGGTGCGGATATAGCCTACCTTGAGCCGCATACCCGTCAGGGTGTGCACGGAGAGCTGGCAGGGACTCCATGAAGCACGCCTCGTACAGCAGCGCGCCCGTCACCCGGGCCGTGGCGATGACGCCGATCACGCAAGCGCAGTGCAGGCCGGCCTTCGACACCCCCCGTGTGCGAGGTCCGATTCGCGATGATGCCGAGCTGGCCGGCCTGATCGGCGATATCTACGACACGACCATGGACGCCGCCCTCTGGCCGGCCGCGCTCAGGAAGATCGGCGATTTCACCGGGGGAATGGCAATCTGCCTTCACACCTGGGACGCATCGGACAGGCGCTGGTACGCCTGCGGGCGCACCGATCCGGACTACGATCGTCTCTTCCGCGACGAGTACTACAAGATCAACCCGGTGGGCAGCGGCTTCAGTGCTGCCGAGGTCGGCAGGCTGGTCGGCATCGGCGACGTCATGGACCTCGGTGAGTACCGCGCCTCACGCTTCTATCGCGAGTGGTCGCGCCCCCAGGGTCTGGCCGACATCAAGATCCTCTGGCTCGACAGGTCGGCGACGACCAACACCGCGCTCGTGGCCTACCGGTATGAACGCAATGCCCTTTCCGACGAGGAGATCCGGCGGCGGACCCTCCTGATCGGCCAGCATCTGCGGCGCGCCGACGTGGTGGGCCGGGCGCTGGAGCATAAGACCGTCGAGGCCGCCACCCTGGCCGACACGTTCGACGGGTTCCGCGCTGCCATTCTCCTGGTCGACGCGGACGCCCGCGTCGTCCACGCCAACGCGGCGGGCGCCGCCATGCTGAGCAAGGGCTTCGCCCTGCGCACCGTCGCCGGCAGGCTCGCCCCCGCCGACCGCCACGCATCGCCCGCCCTTCTCGGGGCCATCGCTGCCGCAAAGGGCGGCGATATGGCCCTCGGCAGCCGCGGCATCGCCGTGATGCTGACCGACCGCGACGGCGAGCGCTATGTGGCGCACGTGCTTCCGCTTACCTCCGCCGAGCGCCGAGGCGTGCAAAGCCGGCGCGCCGTTGCAGCGCTCGTGGTGCAGAAGGCCGCGCTGGAGCCAGGGGCGTTGCCGCGGACGCTTGCCCAGACCTTCGGCCTCACGCCCACCGAGCTGCGCGTGCTGCTCGCCATCGTCGAGACCGGTGGTGTTCCCGAGACGGCCGGCGCGCTGGGCATCGGCCAAGCCACCATCAAGACGCATCTGCACCGCCTGTTCGGCAAGACCGACACCCGCCGGCAGGCCGACCTTGTCAAGCTGGTCGCCGGCTTCGCCAGTCCGCTCGCCGACTGACGCCACAGGCTCCTCACAGAGCGCCGGCCGCGATGAACGCCGATCCTTGCCGCAATTGCGGCGAACGCCTCACGCATGCTTGCTGACGGCCGTCAGTCGGCGCCCAACGACGGATACTCAGCGGCTCAGGCGTCTTACCGCTCGTGCGGACGGGCCGCGCGGCGAGGAGCCAGGCAGATGCACTACCGTAGGCTGACGCTCGTAGGCGCGCTGCTCGCCAGCGCGACAGCGCTGCCATTCATCCTCCACTTCGTAACGGGACCGTCGGCGCAGATGGCGACGACGGTCGACGAAGGAAAGGGGGGACGGAAAGGGAAGACAGAGACCGGGCGCGGCAAGCGGGCAGAACGCGCCGTTGCGGTCGAGGCGGCGACCGCCCGCGGCGCCAGGACGACGACGGACATACGCGCCATCGGCAGCCTGCACTCCGACGAGTCGGTGCAGATCGCCTCCGAGATCGCCGGCCGGATCGAGAAGATCAATTTCGTCGAAGGCGGCGCGGTTTCCGCCGACGATGTGCTGGTCATGCTGGACGACGACCTCGCCCAGGCCTCGGTCGCCAACGCCAAGGCGCGGTTCGAGCTGGCGGTGGCCAACGACAAGCGGGCAAAACAGCTGTCCGCCTCCGGCTACGCCACGGAGAAGGCGTTCGACGAGGCGGCCACCAAATACGAGATAGCGCGCGCGACGCTGGAGCTGGAGCGGACGCGGCTGGCCAAGCACGTCGTCAAGGCGCCGTTCTCGGGCGTGGTCGGCCTGCGCCAGGTGTCGCCGGGCAGCTTCATCGCCGGCGGCACCGCGATCGTGAACCTGGAGAAGATCGACGTGATCAAGGTCGACTTCAAGCTGCCCGAGCTGTTCCTGGCGTCGGTCGGGGTCGGCCAGTCCGTGGACGTGATCGTCGATGCCCATCCCGGAAAGACCTTCGTCGGCGAGATCTACGCCATCGATCCGCAGGTCGATGTCAACGGCCGCGCGCTGGCTCTGCGGGCGCGCCTGCCGAACGCCGACATGACCCTGCGCCCCGGCCTGTTCGCCAGGGTGCTGGTAAAGGGCAAGCAGACGCACGAGGTGGTGCTGGTGCCCGAGAGTGCCATCGTGCCGCGCGGCGGCGAGACGTTCGTGTTCCGCATCGACGCCGGCAAGGCGATCGAGACCAGGGTCAAGCTCGGCGAGCGGCACGGCGCGGAGGTCGAGATCCTGGAAGGCGTGCTGCCGAACACCCGGGTCGTGACCGCCGGCCAGCTCAGGCTGCGCAACGGCGTGTCTGTGGAGGTGGTCGACCCCGTGATCGACCCTGGGCCCGCGGCGCAGAAAGCCGCCGCCAAGAAGGACGGCACCTGAGCCATGTTCGAGTTCTGCATCCGCAGGCCGGTCTTCGCGACCGTGCTGAGCCTGGTGCTGGTGCTGCTGGGGGTCGTCTCCTACGGCCGGCTCACCGTGCGGGAATATCCCAATGTCGATGAGCCGGTGGTGTCGGTCTCGATCAACTACCCGGGCGCCTCGGCCTCCATCGTGGAGAGCCAGATCACCGCGGTGCTGGAGGGCTCGCTCGCCGGCATCGCCGGTATCGACGTGCTGGAATCGAACAGCCGCGCCGAGAAAAGCCGCATCACCGTGCGCTTCAAGCCGGATGTGGACCCGGACGTGGCGGCGAGCGAGGTGCGCGACCGGGTGAGCCGCGTGCGCCGCCGCCTGCCCGACGAGGTAGAGGAGCCGAACATCGCCAAGGTCGAGGCCGACGCCCAGGAGATCATGAACCTGGTGTTCACCTCCAACCGCATGACGGCCCTGGAGATCACCGACTACGTCGACCGTTTCGTGCTGGACCGGCTCAAAAACCTGAACGGCGTGGCCGACGTGGTCATCTCCGGCGAGCGCCGCTATGCCATGCGCATCTGGATCGACCGGGAGCGGCTGGCGGCCTTCAATCTCACCGTCCAGGACGTTGAGAGCGCGCTCAGGGAGCAGAACGTCGAGCTGCCGTCGGGCCGCATCGAGAGCGTCGACCGCGAGTTCGCGGTGCTTGCGCGCACCGGCCTCGTGACGCCCGAGCAGTTCCGCAACGTCATCATCAAGATCGCCGACAGCCACCAGGTGAAGCTGGGCGAGGTGGCGCGCGTGGAGCTGGGTGCCGCCGACACCCGCCGCGACAGCCTCTACAACGGGACGCCCGCCATCGCCGTCGGCATCATCAAGCAGGCGGTGGCGAACCCGCTCGATGTCTCCAAGGCGGTCAACGCCGTCATGCCGGATATCAACCGGTCGCTGCCGCAGGGCCTCAGCGCCACCATCGGCAACGACAGCTCCGTGTTCATCGAGCGGTCGATCGCGGCGGTCTACGGCACCATCGGCGAGGCGATCGTGCTGGTGGCGCTGGTGATCGTCTTCTTCCTGCGCTCGCTGCGGGCCTCGCTGATCCCGATCGTCACCATCCCGATCTCGCTGATCGCCACTTTTACGCTGCTGCTGGCGATGGGCTTCACCATCAACACGCTGACCCTGCTGGCGATGGTGCTCGCCATCGGCCTCGTGGTCGACGACGCCATCGTGGTGCTGGAGAACATCCACCGGCGCATCGAGCGCGGCATGCGCCCGATTCCGGCGGCGATCGAGGGCACCAGGGAGATCGGCTTCGCCGTCATCGCCATGACGCTGACGCTGGCGGCAGTCTATGCCCCCATCGCCTTTGCGCCGGGCCGCACCGGGCGGCTGTTCCTGGAGTTCGCGCTGTCGCTGGCGGGCGCGGTGCTTGTGTCCGGCTTCGTGGCGCTCACGCTCACGCCGATGATGTGCTCCAAGCTGCTCCGGCACAACCCGAGCCCCGGCCGCCTCTTCAACCTGGTCGAGCGCTGGTTCACCGCCTTCGAGACGGGCTACCGGCGGCTGCTCGGGACCACGCTGCGGGCGCGCCCCCTGGTGCTCATGGTCGCACTGGGGGTGGCCGGGCTGAGCGGGTACTTCTTCGTTGCGCTCAAGTCGGAGCTCGCGCCCACCGAGGACCGGGGGGAGGTCCAGGTGCGCGGCACCGGTCCCGAAGGCGCCACGATCGGCTACACCCGGCGCTACAGCACCCAAGCGGGCGAGATTCTGGACAAGGTGCCGGAGATCGAGTCGATCCTGGTCGTCAACGGCAGCCCCGAGGTGTCGCGCTTCCGGATCATAGGGCGGCTGGCCGACTGGGACGAGCGCAAGCGCAGCCAGCAGGAGATCAACGCAGAGCTCAGCCCGAAGCTCCGCCGCATCCCCGGCGCGCGGGTGTCGGCCAGGAATCCGTCGTCGTTCGGGGCGAGGGGCTCCTCGTCCCCGGTGGAGTTCGTGCTCCAGACCTCCGGCACCTACGAGCAGCTGCAGGAGTACGTCGACCTGATGCTGGAGAAGCTGCGCGGCTATCCGGGCCTCGACAATCTGGAGACGGACCTGCTGCTCAACATGCCCGAGCTGCGCATCGACATCGACCGCGCCAAGGTGGCCGACTTGGGCCTCGACCTCACGGTGGTGGGACGCACGCTTGAGACGCTGCTCGGCGGCCGCCAGGTGACGCGCTTCGAGCAGAACGGCGAGCAGTACGACGTGATCGTGCAGCTGGCCGCGGAGGCCCGCGCCTCGCCGCAGACGCTCTCCACCATCTTCCTGCGCTCGCCGCGCGGCGAGATGGTGCAGCTCGCCAACATCGTCAAGGTCAAGGAGGCGGTGGCGCCCAAGGAGCTCAGGCGCTTCAACCAGCTGCGCGCTGTGACGATCTCGGCCAACCTGGGGGAGGGCTATGCGCTGGGCGATGCTCTCACCTTCCTGGAGAAGACCGCACGCGAGGTGCTGCCCGAGACGGTGCTCACCGACGTGAGCGGGCAGAGCCGGGAGTACCGCGCCGCCGGACAGAGCCTGCTGCTCGTGTTCCTGCTGGCCCTCGGGTTCATCTACCTGGTGCTGGCGGCGCAATTCGAGAGCTTCCGCGACCCGCTGATCATCCTGGTCACGGTGCCCCTGTCCATGACCGGCGCGCTCGGTACCCTGTGGCTCGCCGGCGGCACGCTCAACGTGTTCTCGCAGATCGGCCTCGTGACCCTGGTGGGGCTCATCACCAAGCACGGCATCCTGATCGTGGAGTTCGCCAATCAGCTGCAGGAGAAGGGGCGCGATCGCCTGAGCGCGGTCATCGAGGCGGCCGGGCTGCGGCTGCGACCGATCCTGATGACCACGGGCGCCATGGTGCTGGGCGCGCTGCCGCTCGCCATCGCAACCGGCGCCGGCGCCGAGAGCCGCCAGCAGATCGGCTGGGTGATCGTGGGCGGCATGAGCTTCGGCACGCTGCTCACGCTCTTCGTCGTGCCGACGGTCTACAGCTTACTTGGGCAGGCGCGCAAAGCCGAGGCGGAGCAGCCGGCGGCTGTCGCCGCCGCACCGGCCGAGTGATCGCTGGCGTAAGGCGGCGGTGAGCCGCTCCAGCCCTCGTCACGCGAGACGCCGCAGGCCGCAGGGATGGCTGCCGTTCAGCCGTCGTTCAGCCGCCGCGATCCATCGCAGAGGGGGCGGCACGCTGCCGCCACGGGCGTGGATTGGGAGTGATACGATGCCGGCCCCTATCTGGCCTCTTGCGGGGCCTTTCTTGCGTCGCGCCGTCGCAAAGGCGGCGCTGGCAGGCGCCGCTGCGCTGCTGGCGTTGCCGGTGCTGGAGATCGGCTATCGGCTGCACGTGCAGCGGCCCGTGCTGAAGCTCGAAGATTGGCGCACGGGGCGGATCGAGCACATCCGCTTCGGCGACCGCACCCGGTTCGATGCGGCGCTCGGCTGGGTGCCCAGGGACGGGTTCGCAAGCACCGGCTACAACACGCTGAAGCACGGCATTCGCCGCAACTTCTGCGAGAAGGGGGTTCGCACCGGTGGCATCCTTGCCGTCGGCGACATCTTCACCAATGGAGGCAACGAGGTGGCTGACGGCGAGACCTGGCCGGCGCACCTGGAGCGGCTCATCGACGTTCCGGTGCTGAACGCCGGGTTCGCGGGGTATGGGGCCGACCAGATCGCCCTGCGCGCCGAGCAGCTCCTGCCGGCGGTGCAGCCGCGGACGTTGGTGGTGGGGGTGTTCGAGGACACCATCGCACGGGTGCGCTACGCCACCTTCGGCTTTCCGAAGCCCCACTACACCATCGACCGCGGCAACCTCGTCCATCACGGCCCCACCCCGTTGCTGGAAGAGCCGCTGCCGGATTTGCGAAGCAGGGTGCGTGCCGCTCTGGGCTACTCGGCGGTGCTCGACGCGGTGCTCGCCCACGCCGCGCCCATCTACTGGCTGGGCAACCCCAGCCAGCAGGTGTTCCGCACGGCCGACAACGACCCCGTGGCCGTCACGTGCGCCCTCCTGCAGCGCCTGAGGACGCGCGCCGAGGCCCAGGGTGTCCGCATGCTGCTTCTCATGCAATACGCGCGCAAGACGGTGGAGAGCGCGGAGCCCGGCACGGATGCCAGGCAGGTCGCCGCCTGTGCGACTGCCCTGGGGGTGGACGTGATCGACCAGATCGACACCCTGCGCGCCGCCGCCACCGAGAGCCCCGGCGCTCTCAACGACTTCTATCTGCAATCGCCCGGCTACGGTCAGATGACGCCGAAAGGCAACCGGGCGACCGCGCAACTCCTGGCCGGCGCGCTCAGCAAGGTGGCGGCGCTCCGCAAGTAGCTATCCGGGCGCGTCGGGTGCCAGCTCGCTGCCCGCGGGCGACACCGGGGCTCCGGGCAGCCCCGGGGGAGCCGTCGGCGGGGCAACCTCGCCGGACTTGCCCTCGCTCTTGCTCTGGTCCAGGCGCCGCAGCCGCTCCAGCTCCTCCAGGTCCCGCTCGATCTTGCGCGCCGACAGCTCCTGCTCGACGGCGGTCGTGTCGATCTGCCGCTCGGCGTCCTTGAGCGCCGCAAGCGGCGCGCGATATGAGACGATGACGGGGGGCAGAGGCCGCTTGGCGGCGTCGGGGCCTGCATCCGGCGGCTTCGGCTGCAGCCGCCATTGGGAATCGAGCTTGAACGCGTTGAGGTCGAGACGCGTCGAACCGATGGCACGGCCCTCCGGCGTCTCGATCAGCATGGACTTGCTGCGCACCTGGCCGTCGGCGACCTCCAGCGCGAAGGTCGCCTGTCCGACCGGCAGGCTGTCGGCAGCCAGCTTGGCTGCAAGGGCCTGCCGCAGCGCCTCGCCGAGGTTGCCCGCCTCCGCCTTGAGCGCGGCCTCGGCCGCGACCGCCACCGCACCGGGCGCCAGGCCCGGAAGCTTCACGTCGTCGAAGACGATGCTCCCCTCGCCCTGCAGGGCCGCCACCACGGCACGGGGGCTCAGCCCGCGGGCCACGAACTTGAGGGTGCCGCTCACCGGGCCGGTGGCCTTGGCCGGGCGGGCGCCGGCGATCTCCTCCAGGGCGATGCCGAAGCCGAGCGTGCCACGCACATCGGCACCCGCCGGCGCCTTCTCGATGCTGAGCGTGGCCTTGACCTGACCGCCAAGCACGGCGCCGGAGATCTCCTTGACCTCGATCCTCCCCGGCGCGAGCACAACGTGGACCTTCGCCCTGTCGAGCGCCATGCCGTCCATCAGGGCGAGGCGCCTGCTGCTCAGCTTGATCTGGCCCTCGAAGGCGTCGAGGACGGCGCCGCTGAACGGCACGTCGGGCCAGGGGCTCCGCTGGCCCAGCGCCGCCTGGGCCGCGGATGCCGCGCCAAAGCGCAGGTCGAGCAGCGGGGTCAGCAGCGTTGCCACGCTGACGTCGTCGATATGGAGGTCGGCGTCGATGCGGCGCTTCTCGCCCGCCGCCGACAGGGCAATCTTGCCGGACAGACGGCTTTCGCCAAGCTGGAGGGTGAGCTTGTCCATCCCGATCCTGCCGCCGCCGAGAGCGAGCTTGAGGCGCGCGTTGACCGGCACGCTGTCGAGCCGCAAGGTCGGGGCGAGCCCGATCAGCGTGGCGAGCAGCGTGCCGTTGCCGGCCCGCACCTCCAGATCGCCGTCGGCCTTGGCGCCCGCCTCGGCCAGCCGGACCTGGCCGCGGAAGTTGATCGCCACATCGGCGGTATCCACGGTGACCAGCGAGGCGAGCCCCGCGGAGGGAATGCCGCCGGCGCGCACCAGCACGCGGCCGGACTTGGCGCTGCCTGCCTTCCCGCCGAGCTGGCTTCCCGGAAAGAGCAGGCTGGCCAGCTTGGTTGCGTCGGCGGCGTCCACCAGCGCCGTCACGTCCGCGCGGCCTCCGCGCCAGCCTCCGGGGCCGCCGTCGAAGCGGGCACCGATCTTGACGGGAGCGCCGCCGGCCTCGCCGTCGATGGTCCAGTCCGCGGATGTGGGGCTGCGCGCGCCGAACGTCAGCGCGCCGGCGAGCCGCAGCGGCAGCATCGCCTGCTGGCGGCTGTCGCCGGGACGGAAGGCCGGCGGCACGCCCAGCAGAACGGCGAGGGGGACGACGCTCTCGGCAGAATCGGTGGCCACCAGCCCGCGCAGCATCCCTTTCGGGGCGGTCCCGAGGTTGTCGACGTTGCCTTCCAGCTGCAGCTTGGAGCCGTCGTCGCCGGTCAGTCGCAGCCGCAGCTGCTTGAGGTTGCCGCCCTTCATGGTCACGGCACCGACGAAGTCGCGATAGGTGCGGGCGGCTGTCACCAGCTGTCCGGCCCGCACCTGCAGGTCAAGGTCGGACTGGAGGGCGCGGAGCAGGGCGTTGCCGGGTGTCGGCGCGCGCGCCTCGTCCTGGCGCGCCGAGGCGGCGCCGCTGAGGATGCCGAACAGCTCGAACAGGCTGGTGTCGGCCGGCAGCCAGCTGCGCACGTCGAGCTTGGGCCCTTCCAGCATCACAGCCAGCACCGGCCGGCCGCTCCATTTGTAGCGCCCGCTGCCCTTGAGCAGCGTGCCGGCCAGCGTGCCGGCCAACTCGCTCACCTCTGCCTGGCCGGCATCGACGGCAAGGGCAGCGCGCAGATCGAAGGGGCCGTCGGCGTCGGCTGCCACCGACAGGCCGTTGCTGCTGGCCCAGGCCACGAAGCGCGCCGTGCTCGTGCCGCGCAGGCCGAGGCTGCCCTTGAAGGCGAGCGCATCGGTCGACACGGAGATGTCGCCCTTGATCTCGCCACGGCTGCCGCCGGGCAGGTCGGCGCGCAGCTCGGTCAGCTTGAGCCTGTCGCCCGAGCGCGCCAGCCCGAGCCGCAGCTGCCCGACGGCCTCGCCGGCGAGATTGGCCTGCTCCAGCTCGACGCGCATCGTGGTGACGCCTTCGCCGGGCAGCCGGTCGCGCAGCCAGGCCGCCAGCCTGGTGACGCTGGCGACCGGGCCGGCGCCCTCGGCCCCTCCCGCCAGCCGGTCGAGGTCGAGCCAGCGCGACTTCAGGCGCAGGTCGATTTCGACCGGGGCGCCCCAGACGGCCTTCGCCTCTCCGGTGACGATCTGCGGCCTGTTGCCCTGCTCGAAGGTCAGGGTGAGATCGCCGAACGCCGCGCCCGCCATGTCGGCCCTGATCTTGGACTTCACCTCCAGCGGCGTCTCGCTCGCCTCCAACGCCAAGGCCGGACGCTTGGCGGCCGCGATCGGCAGCAGCGCGGTGAGCTCGCCCTCCAGCCGGGGCTTACCCATGAGATCGGCCGCGTCAGCCTCAAGCGTGTAGGAGGCACCCGTATCGAGATAGCGCAGCGAGATCCTGAATGGCACCTTGCCGTCCTCCGGCGCTGCCGTGGCCAGCCTGATCTCGCGCTTGGCTCCGCCCGCCATGTAGGTGGCGCGGAAGCGGTAGGGGCCTTGCAGTGCCGGGGCCGAAAGCTCCCCGTTCACACCGTCAAGGCGCGCCCGCTCAACCCCGTCGGCGCCGTGCAGCGCCAGCGTGCCATCCACCACCTTCAGCGAGGTCAGTGTCACATTGGCCGGCACGTACCCGGTCGAGCCCAGCGCCTGGGCGAAGCTCTGCCAGTTCCAGCTGCCCTTGGCATCGTGCGCCAGGCGCAGAACCGGGCGCTGGAGCTCGATCTCGTGGACCTCCACGATCCCTTGCACCAGCGGCGCTATGGACAGCTTGATGCTGATGCTGTCAGCCTTGAAGAAGTGCTCCGACAGGGCGGTCGAGGTGTCGGCGATGCGCACCTTCTCGACGCGGAAGTAGGGGGTCGGCAGCAAGTAGAGCTTGACGTCCCCGTCCACCTCGACATCGCGCCCGATGATGTTCTTGGCTTCTTCCTCGAAGACGCTGCGGTAGCTGTTCCAGTCGATGAAGTGGGGCACGGCGAACAGCGCGCCCAGGATCGTGATCGCAAATACGGCAATGGCAATGAGCAGGTTGTTCACGGGGCCGCCCCCCACACCGACAATGTCAAGCGATCCATGGGCTTCAGGAGCCTTGCGCCGGTCGGGGCGCGCAGCAGGCATGCACGCCGCCGAAGGCACGTTGAGGCAAAGCCTATGCGGGTTCTGCCGCAGCCCATAAGACCTGTCCCTGCGTGGGCCTTCAAGGGCCGGGGAGCATAACCCCGGCACACTGGCCGTTTGCCTTACCACAAGCTTGCATCCAAGTCCGGCAAAGTTGAGGGGCAGGTTTCAGGTGTCAGGCGCAACAACGCTCGGGGCCATTCCCTGAACCCTGCCCCTGAACCGTGCCCCTGAAACCTGGCCTCTGGGGACGCGCCGGCCGCTCGGGTTGCCTGCCGCCGGGGGGTGCTATAGTCCAGAGTCATGTCTCCGACTCGCGCGACATCCTCCACCGCAGTGGCCGCCGCAACGTCGGCGCCAGGGTGCTCCAATGGCCTCTCCAACGCCGCACGCGCGCTCGGACGCGGAGCGCCGTCGCCCTATCTGGACGGCCTCAACCCCGAGCAGCGGGCGGCCGTGGAGGCGCTCGACGGGCCGGTGCTGGTGCTGGCCGGGGCGGGGACGGGCAAGACCCGCGTGCTCACCACCCGCATTGCCCATATCTTGTGCTCGGGCCGGGCACAGTCATGGCAGATCCTGGCCGTGACATTCACCAACAAGGCCGCGCGCGAGATGAAGGAGCGTATCGGCCAGCTGGTGGGCGGCGTCGTGGAGGGCATGCCGTGGCTCGGCACTTTCCATGCTGTCGGCGTCAAGATCCTGCGCAAGCACGGCGAGTTGGTGGGGCTGAAATCGGGTTTCACCATCCTCGATACCGACGACCAGCTGCGTCTCATCAAGCAGGTGATCGAGGGCGCCAATCTCGACAAGGACCGCTGGCCGGCGCGCCAGCTGGCCGCCCTCATCGACAGCTGGAAGAACCGCGGCCTTACCCCCGACAAGGTGCCGCGCGGCGAGGCATTCGGCTTTGCCGAGGGCAAGGGGGCGGAGCTTTACGCCGCCTATCAGCGGCGCCTCAAGGAGCTGAACGCCGCCGACTTCGGCGATCTGCTGCTGGAGCCGATGCGGCTGTTCCGGGAGAACCCCGACCTGCTGGCGGACTACCAGCACAAGTTCCGCTACATCCTGGTGGACGAGTACCAGGACACCAACGTCGCCCAATATCTGTGGCTGCGGCTGCTGGCGGGCGGCGGCACGGCCAACGTGTGCTGCGTCGGCGACGACGACCAGTCGATCTACGGCTGGCGCGGCGCCGAGGTAGACAACATCCTGCGCTTCGAGGCGGATTTCCCCGGCGCCAAGGTGATCCGGTTGGAGCGCAACTACCGCTCCACCGGCCACATCCTGGCCGCCGCATCGGGCCTCATCGCCCACAACACGGGCCGCCTCGGCAAGACACTGTTCACCGACGGCGCCATGGGCGAGCGCGTCGCGCTGACGGCCATCTGGGACGACGAGGAGGAGGCGCGCACCGTCAGCGACGACATCGAGGCGTTGCGCAAGGCCGGCCAGAGCCTCGATGCGACCGCCATCCTGGTGCGGGCCTCGTTCCAGATGCGCGCCTTCGAGGACCGCTTCGTCACGCTCGGGCTGCCGTACCGCGTGGTGGGCGGCCCCCGGTTCTACGAGCGCCAGGAGATCAAGGACGCCATCGCCTACCTGGAGGTGACGCTCAACCCGGCCAACGACCTCAAGTTCCAGCGTATCCTCAACGTGCCGAAGCGCGGGCTCGGCGATACCAGCTTGCGGCGCATCAACGATCTGGCCCGCGCGCGCGGCGGCGTCCCGCTCTACGAGGCCGCGCGCGAGATCGTGGAGACGGAGGAGCTCCCCGGCAAGGCCCGCAAGTCGCTCGCCGACCTCGTCGCTGCCTTCGACCGCTGGCGCCGGTCCGTCGAAGGCATGCGGCACACTGAGCTGGCCGAGCTGATCCTCGACGAGTCGGGCTACACGCAGATGTGGCAGCACGACAAGAGCCCGCAGGCCCACGCCCGACTGGAGAACCTCAAGGAGCTCATTCGCTTCATGGGGGATTTCGACACCCTGCAGGGCTTCCTGGAGCACGTCTCCCTGGTGATGGACGCCGACACCGCGGACGGCGAGGACCGCGTCTCTCTCATGACCCTGCACGCCGCCAAGGGCCTGGAGTTCGACGTGGTGTTCCTGCCCGGCTGGGAGGAGGGCCTCTTCCCGCACCAGCGCAGCCTCGACGAGAACGGCCAGGCGGGCCTTGAGGAGGAGCGGCGGCTGGCCTACGTCGGCCTCACCCGTGCCAGGCGCAAGGCCAAGGTGAGCTTCGTGCGGAACCGCCGCACCCGTGGCCTGTGGCAGCCGGCCACGCCGTCGCGCTTCGTCGACGAGCTGCCGGCCGAGCATCTCGATATCGTCGAGACCCGCAACCCCTACGCCGGCGGCGGCTCGGGCTATGGCCATGGCAATCTCTACGGCCGCAGCCGCTTCGAGGAGGAGCCGGGCGCCGGCTTCGCCAGCGGCTATGCGACGCCGGGCTGGCAGCGGGCCAAGGCGCAGTGGGGCCGCGACGGCCGCCGCCCCTCCCCCGGCACCCAGACCGGACCCAAGACCATCGAGGGCAAGCTGGTGGCCTCCTCGACGGGCCGCGGCGCCGGCTACCGTGTCGGCGAGCGCGTGTTCCACGAGAAGTTCGGCTACGGCCGGGTTGCACGGGTGGAGGGCAACAAGCTCCGCGTCGCCTTCGACAAGGCCGGCGAAAAATCGACGTTCGACAGCTTCGTGGTGCGTGCGGGGGAGATGTGACGGTAGCAGATCATCATCCCATTAGGCGCACCGCCGATCATGCGCACGCCGTCTGACTGGCGCGGTCCCAGTTCGGAACCGACGAGGTGGACGCCTACAAGCTCCCCGTCAACTTCGACAAGGCCGGCCAATAGCGCGTCGCGGACAGTTTCGTGACGCGGGCGTGATGTGACGAGCAATGACTGTACGGGGTCCTGCGGCGCGAGGGGCGGCCGCTGCCGCACCGCCTTATCCGAGATGCGTCCGCGCGTAGGCGGCGCGCAGGGGGCAGGCGAAGTTGATGCTCTCGAGACGCAAGGTACCGTCGGCGGCGATCTCCTCGGGCTCAGCCGGCCAGCGGCCGTCGGGGTCGCGCCGGAGCAACTCGGCCTTGACGCGCGTGGAGTGCACTACGACGATCTCGCGCACGCTCGCAATGGTGGTGTAGGCCCAGACGTTGTCCCAGGTGTCGGTTGCGTTGCTGGGCGACAGGATCTCGATCAGCACCGCTGGGTCCGGCAACGCGCGCTCGACTGCGCTGTCCGGCGCGCACGTGATGCCCAGATCCGGCACGCGCATGTTCATATGGGCGTGCCTCGCGATGATCACGCCTGGGGCGCTGACGATCTGGCATGGGCTGCCGGCGTCAGCCAGGGCAATGAAAATCAACGCGTTGAGTGTCGATTGTATCCTTCCGTGCGTTTGGCTGCTGGGCGACATGGGGCGCAGCTCACCATCGACAAGCTCAAACGTGCGGCCGCTGCCGTCCCCCGGCCAGTCGAGGAACTCGGCAACCGTCATCAGGTGCGGCCGTCTGCTTAGGGTATTGTGCATGATCGATCTTCCGCGGACATACCTAACATAAATGCCGTCAGAACAAAAGAGGAATAGACGAGGGAGCCCGGCGCCGCCTTGAGTTGGCGCGGAAGCGCGGGCTCCCGTCGATCTCCGCCAAAAACAAAGTATCGCCGTCATTTTGAGTCTTTGAGTTCCCCGCCGAGCAGGCGCCCCCGGCGGTGCGATTTTGACAAGGTGCGCAATTCAAATAATGGTGGCGGACGGTATGCCCAAGGATACGACAGAGAGGGGCGACGCTGTGGCAGATGCGGCTAGATCCACGGCCGTGGACCCGCATGGGCAGGCTGCCGCCAACCTGGGGCGGGAGAAATTCCTGCCCGTCACGCGCCATGCGCTGCTCGACCGCCTGACGGCGCGGGCGCTCTGGCCGAACGGCGACCACGCGCAGGCGCGCCGCTTCCTGCGCTACCTCGACTATTGGCGCCGCCACGGATACGCGGCCAAGCTCCTCGACCTGGAGCAGCTCTACGAGCCCTTCAGCCCCGATACCGACCTGCTGCAGACGCGCTCATTCAGCCCGCAGGAGCGGCAGGCGATGCAGAAGCGGCTGGTGGCGCACATGGCGGAGCTGCTGACGCAGGGCAACTTCACCCGCATCGCGCCCGAGGACTTCCACGTCATCCTGACCAAGGACTCCCACTACGGCCTCGACCTGCAGGTCGACACAGATGCCTTCGAGGAGCTGCTCATTTTCTACCGCGGCGCCACCACCATCACCGAGCGGCACCGCGACATCAGGAAAGCCTACATCGGCTGGAAGGAGGTGCGGGTGCCGGTGTTCCAGCGCCTCTTCATCCTCTTCAAGCTCAAGCCGTACGAGACGCGCGTGCAGGAGCTGATGGAGCAGCAGAAGGTGGATCGGAAGAAGGCCGAGGCCATCGTCCGCCGCCAGCGCAAGATGCTGCCCGACACCGTCACCAGCGACCACGTCTACATCAAGCTGTTCAAGAACATGCCGCGTAGCGACGTGGAGATGGCCTTCCCCAACACCAAGGTGCGCTTCCGCCCCTTCGACAAGATCAAGCTCGGCGTCACCGCCAGCAGCGGGTTGGGCGTCGGCGTGGTGGGCACGATCGGCAAGCTCGCCCTCCTCAGCAATCCCTACACGCTGGTGATGACGCTGGGCGGCCTCGGCGGCATCGCCGTGCGGCAGGCGAGCAACTTCGTCGCTCAGCGCAACCGCTACATGGTGGTCCTGGCGAAGAACCTCTACTTCCACTCCATGGCCGACAACCGCGGGGTGATGACCCTGCTCGCAGACCGCGCCGCCGACGAGGACATCAAGGAGGAGATGCTGCTCTACACGGCCCTCGCCAACGAGCGGCTCAACGCCCGCGACCTGGCGACCATCGACCGGGGCATCGAGGGCTACCTGTCCAAGACCTTCGGCATCAATGTGGACTTCGACGTGTCGGATGCGCTGGACCGGCTGAAGAAGGAGGGCATCGTCACCGAGCTTGAGGACGGCACGCTCAAGACGCTGCCCCCGCAGGAGGCCGCCCTCCACATCGACAAGCTGTGGGACGCCTGCCTCGACCAGCTCCCCGACATCACCACCGCCGGCGAGGGCACGGAGATCGAGCGGCAGCAGTAGGTTGGGTTAGGTCCGCAGGGCCGTAACCCAACATGGCACACCGCAACGTGTTGGGTTACGCCGCTTCGCGGCTAACCCAACCTACATGAGGACCATGTTCCAGACCTACGAGCCCAGCGAGAGCGGCGGAGCGAGCGGCGAGCGCATCGAGCGCCTGCGCGACCTGATGGCCCGGGCGCGCATCGACGCGCTGCTGGTGCCGCACGGCGACGAGTACGCCAACGAGTACCTGCCCGCGTGCGCCGAACGGCTGGCGTTCGTGACGGGATTCACCGGCTCGGCGGGCACGGCCATCGTCGCCAAGGATGGCGCCGCGCTGTTCGTCGACGGCCGCTACATCCTGCAGGCGCCGCGGCAAGTGGACACCAAGATCTTCGAGGTTCTGCAGGTCGGCAAGGCGAAGCTCGGCGAGTGGCTGGCCAAGACGCTGAAGCCCGGTGCCGTCATCGGCTTCGACCCCAAGCTGCACCCGCCGAGCACCGTGGATGATCTGGCCGAGGAACTGGCGTCGAAGCGCATCAAGCTGAAGCCGCTGGCGGTCAATCTCGTCGATCGTCTCTGGGGCAGGCAGCGACCTCCGCCGCCGCAGGGCGCCGTCGTCGTGCATCCCGTCAAATACGCGGGCAAGTCCGCGGAGGACAAGTTGACCGAGATCCAGGCCGCCCTGAAGAAGGACGGGCAGGATGCCGCCGTGCTCACTTTCCCGCCGTCGATCTGCTGGCTTCTCAACATCCGCGGCTCCGACGTGGCCCACAATCCGGTGGCGCTGGCGTTCGCCATCGTGCCGGCGAGCGGCAAAGCCGAGCTGTTCATCGATCCGGCCAAGATCGACCGAGAAGCCAAGGCGCACCTGGCGCCTTTGGCGAAGCTCAGCCCTCCCGAGGCGTTGGGCGACCGTCTCACGGCGCTCAAGAAGGCCGGCAAGACCGTCCGCCTGAGTCCTGGGGCGCCGATCTGGTTCCACCGCAAGCTGAAGGGCGGCAAAGGGCGCGTGGTGCGCGCCCCCGACCCGTGCGTCCTGCCGCAGGCGCGCAAGAACGCCACCGAGATCAAGGGCGCGCGCGCCGCCCACCAGCGCGACGGCGTGGCGCTCGCCCGCTTCCTCGCCTGGCTCGACCGCGAGGCGCCCTCGGGCCGCATCGATGAGATCGCGGGCGCCAAGAGGCTGGAGGAAATGCGCGCCGAGACCCAGGCGCTCCAGGAGATCAGCTTCGACACTATCTCCGGCTCCGGCCCCAACGGCGCCATCGTGCACTACCGCGTCACCACCGCCACCAACCGGCCGCTGAAGCCGGGTGAGCTGTACCTGGTGGATTCCGGGGCGCAGTATCTCGACGGCACCACCGACGTGACACGCACCGTGGCCATTGGCACACCGACGCGCGAGATGTGCGAGCGCTTCACCCTCGTCCTCAAGGGCCACATCGCCGTCGCCACGGCGCGCTTCCCCAAGGGCACGCGCGGCGTCGACCTCGACCCGTTCGCAAGGCGGCCGCTGTGGGGGGCGGGGCTCGACTTCGACCACGGCACCGGCCACGGCGTCGGCAGCTACCTGTGCGTGCACGAGGGGCCGCAGGGCATCGGCAAGCAGGCGATGGTGGCGCTGGAGCCCGGCATGATCGTCTCCAACGAGCCCGGCTACTACAAGACGGGCGCCTACGGCATCCGCATCGAGAACCTGCTGCTGGTGACCGAGCCCGAGAAGGTCACAGGCGGCGAGCGCGAGCTGATGGCCTTCGAGACACTCACGCTGGTTCCCATCGACCGGCGTCTGGTGGTGGCCGGGATGCTGTCGGCGGCGGAGCTCGCTTGGCTCAACGCCTACCACGCCCGCGTGTGCGAGACGATCGGCCCTGAGCTGGGGCCGGAGGACCGGGCCTGGCTGAAGCAGGCGACGGCGCCGATCTGACCGGAAGAAGGCCTCGCATGCGAGAGGGCCGTCCGCGGACGGCCCTCTCGACGCGATCGCGTGTCACTGGCGGTTCAGCCAGTTGTCGACCTCCTGCCGGGCCTGATCCTTGGCGTAGCCGTAGCGCGCCTGAATGGTTCCTTCCAGCTGCTCGCGGTTGCCGTTGATCTGCGTGAGCTCGTCGTCGGTGAGCTTGCCCCACTGCTCCTTCACCTTGCCGGTAAACTGCTTCCAGTTGCCTTCGATGCGGTCCCAATTCATCGTACGCTCCTTTCACGAGAATCGGCCGCCGGCCGGGTCAGAGCAGTGTCGCCCGCCGACGGGCCTTGCCAATCGTTGTTCACAGCTGTGGCTCTGTTAGCAACGCAGGGTCGGAGCTTCCGTTCCGCTCGCCGGCGAGTCCCAACGACAGCGCCAGACCCGAGGTTGTCGCCTCGGGCACCAGGGCGCGATGAAACGCCAGCTTCGATCCGGGCGGGACGATCCGCTGGATGATCATCGCCTCGACAGGATCGCGGATTGCGCCCCGGCGCACGCTCATCCCCGCTCCGGCAGTGCCCCCGGCCGCAGCTTGCGCGCGAGGCCGTCCAGCACGCCGTTGACGACCTTGGGCTCGTCGCCGGCGAAGAAGGCGTGCGCCACGTTGACGTACTCGCTGATGACGACGCGCACCGGGACCCCCGCCTCCTCCTTGAGCTCGAAGGCGCCGGCGCGCAGGATCGCGCGCAGGATCGCATCGACGCGCACGAGGCTCCAGCCGCTGGCGAGCTGGTTGTCGACGGCAGGGTCGAGGTAGCGCTGGTGTGCCACCACCCCGCGCAGGATGCACTCGAAATGCTCCGTGTCTGCGCCGGCAATGGTGCGGTCCTCGGCCAGCTCGCCGATGCGGTGCGTCTTGAACTCGTCGATCACCTCGGCGAGGTCGGTCCCGGCCAAATCCATCTGATACAGCGCCTGCACGGCGGCAAGCCGCGCCTGGCTGCGCGCCAGCGGACCGTTGGAGTTGGCACTAGCGCCGCTCATGCCGGATACCTGACCTCGATCTCGTCAATTTCGCAGTGTGTGAGGCGCTGCTCACACGCGCCCGGCCGCCATTGCCCGCGCATGCGCGATCAGCGCTAGGCAGGCGCGTACCGCATCCGCCCCCTTGCCGCGCCGGCCGCCCTCGGCCCGCGCCAGCGCCTGGGCCTCGTTCTCCACGGTCAGGATGGCGTTGCCAAGCGGGATGGCATGGCGCACCGCAATCTCCATCAGCCAGTGGTTGGCGTTCGCGCACACCGTCTCGTAGTGCGTGGTCTCGCCGCGGATGACGCAGCCCAGCGCCACGCAGCCGTCGAAGCGTGCGTTGGGCGCGCCGGCGGGGATCAGGCCGGCGGCGACAGCCTGCCCGAGCGCCAGCGGCATCTCCAGGGCGCCGGGCACCTGCGCCCGCTCGTAGTACGCGCCCGCCGCCTCCAGCTCGGCGATGGCGCCCGCCGCCAGCGCATCGGCGACAGCACTATAGTAGGGCGCCTCTATCAGCAGCACGCGCGCGCCTTCGGCGGCGGGCGGCCGCGACGTCTCGCGCGCCGGATGTGCGCGGCCTGCCATGATGGCCCCTATCCTATCTTGCGCTGGCCGACAATGCGCAGGCCGAACGCCTCCAGGCCTACGTAGCGCGACGGCGGCGTGTTCGACAGCAGCACCATGTCGGTGACGCCGAGATGACGCAGGATCTGCGAGCCGATGCCGATCTCCACCTGCCGGCGCTCGGCATCGGCCTTCTTGGGGGCGCTGCGGTCGGCCTGCCGGGCAATCCATTCCGACACCGACTTCGGCCGCAAGTCGCGGATCAGCACGACCACGCCGCGGCCCTCCTGGGCGATGGCGCGCATGGACATCTCGATCAGCGAGCCCTGGGCACCCTCCGCGCCGCCGCCCAGGATGTCGGCGATGGCGCTCACGGCGTGCACGCGCACCAGCACCGGGCCCGGTGCCGCGAGGTCGCCCTTGACGAGGGCGAGATGCTCCACCGGCTCCACGGTGGTCTCGTAGATATGCAGATCGAACTCGCCGCCGAAGGCGCTGTCGAGGCTGGAACGCGCCACCCGGCGCACGATGCGGTCGTGCTTGAGGCGGTAGCCGATCAGGTCCTCGATGGTGCCGATCTTGAGGTTGTGGCGCTGGGCGAAGCCGACAAGGTCGGGCATGCGCGCCATGGTGCCGTCGTCGTTCATGATCTCGCAGATGACGGCGGCGGGATAGAGCCCGGCCAGCCGCGCGAGATCGATGCCGGCCTCCGTATGCCCGGCGCGCACCAGCACGCCGCCCTCGCGCGCGATCAGCGGGAAGACGTGGCCCGGCGAGACGATGTCGTTGTGGTCCTTGGTGGGGTCGATGGCGGTGGCGATGGTGCGGGCGCGGTCGTGCGCGGAGATGCCGGTGGCCACCCCCTCGCGCGCCTCGATCGACACCGTGAAGGCGGTGCGCTTCCTCGCCTCGGGGTGGGGCGCCATGTAGTCGAGCCGCAGGTGGCTGGCGCGCTGCTGTGTGAGCGACAGGCAGATCAGGCCGCGGCCGTGCTTGGCCATGAAGTTGATGGCGTCGGGCGTGGCCATCTGCGCCGGGATCAGCAGGTCGCCCTCGTTCTCGCGGTCCTCCGCATCGACCAGGACGATCATGCGGCCATTGCGCAGGTCCTCGATGATCTCCTCGATGGGCGAGAGAAACCCCTTGCCCTCGGCGTAGATCACCCGCTGCGGGGTGGTGCTCACCTGTGCTCTCCCGGTCAGGCTCGATTGACCGCGCCGTCG
>JBAPMW010000535.1:0-6909 GCA_049278815.1 Hyphomicrobiaceae bacterium | reverse complement strand
TCGATGCGCTCGCGCGAGCAGCGGCAGACCTCGGCGAGGCCGGTGGCGGGCACCACGCGCACGCCCTCCTCGTGGAACAGGCGGTAAAGCAGGCGCTCGGGCGTCAGCATCGGGTCGATCAGCTCGTGGTCCTGGACGGTGGCGGCCAGGTGGCGGGCGCGGCTCCAGTTCTCGTCGTCTTCGTCGACAAGCTCGCCCGCATCGTCCTCGCGGGGCGGGCGCACCCCGCCCTCGCGGGGGAGCTGCTGGATCATCAGGCCGCCCGCGCGCCAGTGCCAGCTGCGCGGGCCTGAGCGAGGACTGGCGCCCCCGGCCGGGCCGTAGTGCCGCGCCACCGCCAGGCGGATGAAGGTGGGGAGCTGCTCGGACTGGCGGAAGTACTCGTGCGCGGCCGCCAGAAGCGGCGCGCGGTCGACCGCCACGATGCCCTGGTAGCGGTCCCGGCCGCCGCCGGGGTCGATGGTCATGGCGAGATGGCCGTTGCCCAGCATGGCGCCCTGGTCGCCGCGGCCCTTGGTGCCGGCGAGGCCCAAGTCGGCCTTGTCGAAGTTGGCGTAGCCGCGCACCTGGCCGCGCAGTGCGCTCGCCTGCTCGAAATGGGCGACCAGGAAGTCGAGCGCGCCGTCGGTCTTGGTCTGCAGGATCAGCTTGGCCTCGTCCTTGAGGGCGCTGCCGAGCATGGCCGTGAGCGTCAATGCCTCGCCGAGCGCGTGGCTGACGGGCTCCGGGTAGGCATGGCGCGACAGGATGCCGTGCACCACAGGGCCAAGCCGCACCACCCGGCCGACCACGTCGGATTTGACGGTGCGGAACGGCAGCACCAGGTCGTCGCCGGACGCGGCCGGCATCTCGCCGCCATGGCCATTGCCGGTATCGGCAGCCGCCATCAATCCACTCCCAGGCACCACGCCAGAATGGCCTTCTGGGCGTGCAGCCTGTTCTCAGCCTCGTCCCACACCGCCGACTGCGGGCCGTCGATCACGTCGGCGGCCACCTCGTTGCCGCGGTAGGCCGGCAGGCAGTGCAGGAAGATGGCATGGGGCGCCGCCTGGCGCATCAGCGCGGAGTCCACCGCATAGGGCGCGAGCAGCTGCTTGCGGTGCCGGGTATCGTCCTGCTCCTGCCCCATGGAGACCCAGGTATCGGTGACGACGCAGTCGGCCCCGGCCACGGCGGCGGCGGCATCGTCGGTGAGCTCGATCTCGCCGCCCTCGCGCCTCGCCCAGTCGAGGACGGCGGGCTCGGGGTTGAGCTGCGGCGGGCAGGCCAGCGCCAGCTTGAAGCCGAGGCGGACGGCGGCATGAATCAGCGACGCCGCCACGTTGTTGCCGTCGCCGCTCCAGGCCAGCTTGCGCCCGCCGATGGGCCCCAGGCGCTCCTCCACCGTCATGATGTCGGCCACGATCTGGCAGGGATGGGTGCGGTCGGTCAGGCCGTTGATGACGGGCACGGTGGCGTGCGCCGCCAGCTCCGTCAGCGCCTCGTGCTTGTTGGCGCGCAGCATGATGGCGTCGACGTAGCGCGAGAGCACCTTGGCCGTATCGGAGATGGGCTCGCCGCGGCCGACCTGCATGTCGGTGTGGTTGAGGGCCAGCACCTGACCGCCGAGCTGGCGCATGGCCACGTCGAAAGAGACGCGCGTGCGCGTGGAGGGCTTCTCGAAGATCAGCATCAGCACGGCATCGGCGATGCCGGGGGGCTTAAGCTGCGCGGGCACCCCCTTGCCCGCGCGCTTCATGGCGTGCCCCATATCGACGATGCGCCGCACGGTGGCGGCGTCGATGCGGTCGAGATCCAGGAAATGCCGCGGAGCCATGATCAACCTCCCGGCCGACTATCGCGCCGATGGGGCGAGCCCGGCAAGAGCCCGGCTGAAGCGGTCGACGGCCTCTCCCAGCTCGTCCTCGGTGACGTTGAGGGGCGGCAGCAGGCGCACCACGTTGTCTCCGGCGGCGACGGTGAGGAGCTTCTCGGCCGTGCAGGCACCGATCACCTCGCCCTGGGGCCGCTTGACCTTCAGGCCGATCAGGAGACCGCTGCCGCGCACCTCCTCGATGATGTGCGGGTAGGCATCCTGGACCGCGGCGAGTTGCTGCTTGAAGCGCAAGGCCTTGGTTTGCACCTGCTCCAGGAAGCCGGGCTCCAGGATCGCCTCCAGCACGGCGCCGGCTACCGCCATGGCCAGCGGGTTGCCGCCGAAAGTGGAGCCGTGGGTGCCTGCCACCATGCCCTTGGCGGCCTCCCTGGTGGCCAGCACCGCGCCCAGCGGGAAGCCGCCGCCGATGCCCTTGGCCACCGCCATCACGTCGGGCGCGACGCCGGCCCACTCGTGCGCGAACAGCTTGCCGGTGCGGCCCATGCCGGTCTGCACCTCGTCGAGGATGAGGAGCAGGCCGTGCCGGTCGCACAACTCGCGCAGGGCCTTGAGCCAGCCCGTGGGGGCCACGTTGACGCCGCCCTCGCCCTGCACCGGCTCCACCATGATGGCGCCCGTGCTGGGCCCGATGGCCGCCGCGGCGGCCTCCAGGTCGCCGAACGGGACGATGTCGAAGCCGTCGGCCGGCTCGCCGAAGCCCTCCAGGTGCTTGGGGTTCCTGGCGGCGGCGATCGTAGCCAGCGTGCGGCCGTGGAAGGCGCCCGTGAAGGTGACGGTGCGCCACCGCTCGGGCTGCCCGTTCACGTAGTGATAGCGCCGGGCGAGCTTGATGGCGCCCTCGCACGCCTCTGCCCCCGAGTTGCAGAAGAACGCCTGGTCGGCGAACGTAACCTCGCACAGGCGCGCGGCCACCTGCTCCTGGCCGGCCACCCGGTAGAGGTTGGAGCAATGCCAGAGCTTGCCCGCCTGCTCGGTGAGCGCGGCAACCAGCCTGGGATGGGCGTGGCCGAGGGCGTTGACGGCGACGCCGCTGCCGAAATCCAGGTAGCGCTCGCCGGTGGTGGAAACGAGCCAAGCCCCCTCGCCGCGCTCGAACACGACGTTGGCACGGGCATAGGTAGGCATCACGGCAGCCGAGGGAGACTGCGGGGCGGGAGCGGACATCGGCTTATCCGTCTCAGGGACGATCGGGGCAGCCTTGGGAGTGGTCATGGGATATGGACCTATGGCGATGCAGGAAAACAAAAAAGCCGCGCTTTGGCGCGGCATCGACGACCCGAGTGCAAAGGGCCGTCATCGCCGCCGCGCCAGCGGGCGTGCACCGATACGTCGCTTATTGGCGATTGGATAGGTCATGCCAGACATATGCGACGCACACCGCACGGCTGTCAATGCTGTCGCTGCGTTGAAAAGTGGGCCGGGAGCCACACCCCGCGGTCGCCCCCGGCCCACGCCCCCCCCCGGCATTGTCTCGCTCAGCCTTCCCCAGCCCGTGCCCGCTTGCTTGCGGCCTCGCTCACACCGACGCCCTCTCGTCCGACGTGTCGGGCTCGTGCGGCGCGGATGCCGGGGCAAACACCCTCGGCAGGGCCGGCATCGGCGCGAAATCGCGTTCGCGGCGGCGCGCCTGCGGCGGCTGGAAGGCGCGGCGGGCGTGCACCTCGCAGTAGGGCAGGCCCGGAATCTTGCTCTTGCCGCAGAAATGGAAATCGGGCTGCTGCGGATCGCCGATCGGCCAGCGGCAGCAGGTCTCGGTGAGCGTCTGGATGTACCTGCGCTCGTTGAGCGGGATCACCAGATCCTCCGCCGGCGGCACATAGGGCTCGCTGTCGGCGAGGTAGAGGCTCCGGAACGCCGGGTTGCCGATGTTGAGCGGAGGGCGTGCCTTATTCATCAGGCGCCTGGTGGCCGCCTGCGAGCGCACGCGCGTCCGGTGCGTTTTCATGCGCGAGGTGGTGGCGCGGCCCGCCAGACCCAGGCGATGCACCTTGCCGATCACGGCATTGCGCGTCACGCCACCCAGCCGGCCTGCGATCTGGCTGGCGCTCAGACCGTCGGACCACAGCTTCTTCAAGGCCTCGACACGCTCGTCGTTCCAGGACATGCCCTGGTTCTCCCACAATGGACCAGCGGCGGGACCCGGCGATGGAACGCACGCGGAATCCCACCCCACAGCCGGACTTCGGGCGCACACAAACGCTCAGCGCACAGAGAGGGCGCGCGAGCGCAGGCGCCGGACCGGCCGACGACAGACACAACGGTTACGGGAACTCGACTCTGACGCGTACTTGGATGGCAGGGGTGCAACACGAGGCACCCTACGCGTCGGAACTGCGGTTTGAACTGTTGCCTTGCTTGACACTCGCGCAAGGCCCGCAGCCGATGGGAGAAAGTTACTATGAGGTTAGCGGGCGGCTCAAGCGTGCCGAGCGACTGACGTGCCGATTGAGCGCCGAAGTGTGACTCAGTCACCACACATCGCGATTCATTTTGTGGATGAGATAGAAGAGTTGTTGCCAGACACGAATCCTTGAGCGTCGCGCCGAGACGTCGTGAAGTCGTGAAATCGCCAAGTCGTGAAATCGACTTCACAACTTCACGATCTCACGCCGCACTCGCCTCGAAGGCGTAGCCCGTGCCGCGCACGGTGCGGATCGGGTCTGCATCCGCGCCGCGGATCAGCGCCTTCCGCAGGCGTCCGACGTGGACATCGACGGTGCGGCCATCGATGAAGGCATCGCGGCCCCATACGCCGTCGAGCAGCTGCTGGCGCGTCAGCACGCGGCCGGCGTTCTCCAAGAAGTAGAGGAGCAGCTTGTACTCCGTTGGCCCCAGGTGCACCTCACGTGGGCCGCGCGTGACGCGGTGCGCGGCGCGGTCGAGCACGATGTCGCCGCGCTGTAAGGTGTCGGCCATGCGCTGCGGCACGGCGCGGCGCAGCAGCGCCTTCACCCGCGCCAGGACCTCCGGCACCGAGAAGGGCTTCACCACGTAGTCGTCGGCGCCGGTGGAGAGCCCGCGCACGCGGTCGGCCTCCTCGCCGCGGGCGGTGAGCATGAGGATGGGGATGGTTGCGGTGCCCTCGCGCTTCCTCAGCCGGCGGCAGAATTCCAGCCCCGACATACCGGGCAGCATCCAGTCGAGCACGACGAGGTCGAAGGCGTCCTCCGCCACCAGCAGCTCGGCCTCCTCGCCGCTGCCGGCGATGGTGGCGCGCAGGCCCCCGGCGGCGAGGTTGTAGCGGATCAGCTCCGCCAGCGCGGCCTCGTCCTCGACGACCAGAATGTGCGGGGCCGGTTCCGTCACGTCGCTGGTCCGGTCAATCCTTCCGAATGAGCGTGGAGGCGGTATCGTCGCCCTTCGGCCGGTCGTCGGCGAGCGCCACGCCATGCACGAGGTAGTGGACGTCCTCGGCGATGTTGGTGGCGTGGTCGCCGATGCGCTCGATGTTCTTGGCGGCGAACAGCAGGTGCGTGCACAGGCCGATGTTGCGCGGGTCCTCCATCATGTAGGTGAGGAGCTCGCGGAACAGCGAGTTGTACATGGCGTCGATGCGCTCGTCGCGGCGCCAGACGGCGATGGCCTTCTCGGCGTCGCGCTCAGCATAGGCGTCCAGCACATCCTTCAGCTGGGCGAGCGCCAGCTCCACCATGTGCTTGAGGCCGGTCATCAGCGGCTTGGGGTGGTTCTCGCCGGAGATGGCCAGCGCCCGCTTGGCGATGTTCTTGGCGAGGTCTCCGGTGCGCTCCAGGTCGCCGGCGATCTTGAGCACCGTCATGATGTGGCGCAGATCCACAGCCATGGGCTGGCGCCGGGCGATCATGCGGATGGTGAGCTCCTGGATCTCGCTTTCCAGCGCGTCCACCTTGCGATCGCTGGCGGCGACGGCCTCGGCCAGCTTGGGATCGCGCCGCTCCAGGGCGTCGAACCCTTGCGCCAGCTCCTGCTCCACCTCCCCGCCCATCTGCGCGATCTTCTTGTCGAGCAGCTCCAGCTCCTGGTCGTAGGACCTGACGATATGCTCGTTCATGGCGGCGGCTCCTCCAGCTTGTGTGTCGGATCTAGCGCACTGAGGTGTCCGCTCTATGACAATGTAAGCGGCTGAAGAAAAAAGGGGAATGGGGAATGGGGAGTGGGGAATTGCCTACTCCCCTACTCCCCACTCCCCTCTACTCCCGGCAGCACCACCGTAAACGTCGACCCCTCCCCCAGCCTGGAGACGACGGCCAGCTCGCCGCGGTGGCGGTTCAGGATGTGCTTGACGATGGCGAGACCCAGCCCGGTGCCGCCCTTCTCGCGGCTCGCTGCCACGTTGACGCGATAAAACCTCTCCGTGAGCCGCGGCAGATGCTGCGCGGCGATGCCGGGGCCGTCGTCGGCCACATCGACGCGGTAGCGCAGCTGCCGGGAGCCGGCATCGCGCTTGAGGCGCACCTCCACCTTGCCGCCGCTGCGGCCGTACTTGATGGCGTTCTGGATCAGGTTCTGGAACACCTGGGCCAGCTCGTCGTGGTCGCCGCGCACGAGGGCCTCGGCGTCGAGGCCGGACAGCGTCAGGCCGACACCGGCCTTCTGCGCCAGGGGCGTGAGCGTCTCGGCCACGTCGGCGATGACGGCGGCGAGGTCGGCCTCGCCCGCGGGCGGGAGGTACTCGCGCATCTCCACGCGGGAGAGCGAGAGCAGGTCGTCGACCAGCCCCGACATGCGCTCGGCCTGCTCGCCCATGGTCTTGAGGAAGGCGGCGCGCGCGGCGGGATCGTCCCTGGCCGGCCCCAGCAGGGTCTCCACCGAGCCCTTGAGGTAGGCCAGCGGGGTGCGCAGCTCGTGGCTGGCGTTGGCGACGAAATCGGCGCGCATGCGCGCCAGCCGGTCCTGCTCGGAGAGGTCGCGGAAGGTGATGAGGAGCGTGGGGGCATCGCGGCCCTCGGCGGCCGCCTGCTCCAGCGGCACCACGGTAGCCAGGAGCCGTCGCTCCACCGGCACCCGGCCGTGCAGCTCCACCGTCTGCGCCTCGTGCGTGGCGAGTGCCGACT
>JBAPMW010000534.1:0-2426 GCA_049278815.1 Hyphomicrobiaceae bacterium | reverse complement strand
TTGCAGACGAATTGTCCATCCCGCTGATCAGCCTTGATGTAATCAACCACGAACGGGGTCTTCGGGGTGGAGAAGGCATGAGCATCGCTCAATGGGAAGAGACAAGCGCGATCGCGATGGACCGATTGCGCCAATGCCTGCGAGAGGGGAAGTCTGCGGTGGTCGATGACACGTTCTCCCGCCGCTTCCTGCGCGACCGATGCGAAGCTGTAGCGCTTGAATTCGCCGCAAAGTTTACGATCGTCTTTGTGGACACACCGGTTGAGGTGATCCGCTCACGCCGCGCCGCCAACTATCAAACTCCGACACGTCACCACGTGCGGGACGATGTGTTCGAGGACCACTACAAAACCTTCCAATTCCCAACCGCAGATGAGCCGGTTGTCCGCGTTGTGGAAGGGTTCGATCTGCAGTCTTGGCTCACCGATGAAGCTGCACAGCGTTAGACCGCTTCTGGCACACTTCCTTCGATCTGCGACCGTCACGTTCTGTGGCAGTATAGTCTTCGCTGGCATGCCTGCGTTCGGCCAACGACGAGACTCCGCTTAGGAAGGACAATCGCTTGCGTATCGCCATGCTGGCGCCGATCTCCTGGCGCACCCCGCCGCGCCACTACGGTCCCTGGGAGCTGGTGACGAGCCTGTTGACCGAGGCGCTCGTTGCGCGCGGCGTGGACGTCACTTTGTTCGCGACCAAGGATAGTCTGACGGCGGGTAAGCTGAGCGGCCCCTGCCCGGCGCCCTATTCCGAGGACCCGAACATCGACGCCAAGGCGTGGGAGATGCTGCACGTCGCCCATGTCTTCGAGCGCGCGGGCGAGTTCGACCTCATTCACAACCAGGCCGACTTCGTGCCGCTCGCCTTCTCGCGGCTGGTGGATACGCCGGTCGCGACGACCATCCACGGCTTCTCCTCGGAACGCATCCTGCCCGCCTTCAAGGCGTACGAGGATCGCGTCCACTATGTCGCGATCAGTGACGCCGACCGCCGCTCGGACCTGCGCTATGCGGCGACGATCCACCACGGTATCCGGATGGAGGACTTTCCTTTCGACGCCCACGGCAGCGACGACCTGCTGTTCTTCGGCCGCATCCATCCGGACAAGGGGGCGGCCGAGGCGATTGCAGCGGCGCGAAGGTCGGGTCGGCGGCTCGTCATGGCCGGCATCGTCCAGGATCGGGACTATCACAACGAGCACGTCGCGCCTGCGCTCAACGACGGTTTCGTGGTCTATCGCGGCCCGGTGGGCGGCGCGGCCCGCACCAAGGCCCTGGGCTCCGCGCGCGCGCTGCTCCACCTCATCAACTTCGACGAGCCGTTCGGACTATCGGTGGTGGAGGCGCTCGCCAGCGGTACGCCGGTTATCGCCTCCAACCGCGGATCGATGCCCGAGCTGATCGACCACGGCGTGACGGGATTCCTGGTCGACAGCGTTGATGAAGCCGTGGAAGCGATCGGCCGTATCGGCGAGATCGATCGCGCTGCATGCCGCGCGGCGGTGTCCGCGCGCTTCACGGTAGACCGCATGGCCGATCGATATCTGGAGCTGTACCGATCGCTTCTTGGCTGAGGACGGTCTCGGCCGCCGCGTGCGAGGAATCTCACCTTCGACATTGCCCGCGAATGTCGCCTTTTGGCACGTCGCGACAGGCGCCTGACGGACGCTATCGGATTACTCCGACGGGTCGCCAGGGTGTGCTGGCGCAGCGCCTGACCCAGCTTCACAAGAGCGGACATCGACGTGCGATGGTCCGAACTCATCGGGCGCGACTGCGGGCATGTCCGGAATCGGATGAACTTCTGCCGTGCTCGATGAGCGGGGCACGCGATAGGTCAAAGATGAAGCACGCCGATCCTCGCAGCGTGGGCCACGGCATCAGTGCGGCTGACGGCGTCAAGCTTGTCCAACAGCGATGCGACATGAAATTTCGCTGTATGCGGTGAAATCCCAAGCCGCTGGCCAATCAGCTTATTCGACGCTCCCTCTGCCAGCAACGCAAGCACCTCGAGTTCCCTGGCGGTGAGTGGAATCTGGGTTTCCGCATCGCCAGCCGGGTCGATCGCGCCCACCACAACCGCATCAGGTGCGTTTCCAGTGTCGACGATCTCGATCCCCTCCACCTCGACAAGAACCGAAGCGATCCGTTCCGCAAGAGAAGGATCGGTCACGTCGATCGCCAGACGCAACCGATGTCTCGCAGGCCCTTCCTTCAAGCGGCAGGCCTTTCGCCGATCTGAAGCTTCACCTGGTGCGTTTGGCCGCCCCGCCGCAGCTCGATCGAGAGCGTTCTTCCGACGCTATCGGGCCCCAACAATTTGAGCAATGGTTGCAGCTTGCCGATGGCCTTGCCATCGCAACTGACCAAGACGTCTCCTTGATAGATGTTGGCCACCGCTCCCGGGCCTTTGGTGTCCACGCTCATCAC